>NZ_JBEZNQ010000023.1:0-111340 GCF_040653315.1 Streptomyces sp. NPDC047981
GACCGCCCCGCGGGCGGCCGCGGCGGGCGCCGTCGCGGCCGGGGCCGGCGTGGTCGGGAGCAGCAGGGCGGCGGTCGCCGCGAGAACACAGGTCAGTGCGCGTCGGGAGAGTCCACGGAACACGGGACGCTCCTCCCCTCGGCGGTCTCGGGGTGGCTGGGACGGGGGTGCGGCGCGAGGCGCGCGGTCACGCCTTGCGCAGCCGGGCGATGACACCGTCGATGTCGCGCACCAGCATGTCGTGGCGTACGAAGTGGCCGCCGGGCAGCTCGTGCCACTCGTGCGGGATGCCCGCCTGGCCCAGGGCGGCACGGAACTCCCGCTGCCCCGCGAGCACTTGGGTCTCATTGGCGGTGTCGAACCAGCTGACCGGATCAGGGCTGGTCCCGGCGACCATGAAGACCCGCTTGTGCCGGTAGCTCTCGATCCGCTGCATCGGGTTGTCGGCGTTCACCCGGGCCTCGTCCCAGAACGGCGCGCCGTAGACCGTGCCGCCCGCCAGGTCCAGGCCGGCGGACGTGGCGTTGGCCCAGTGGACCACGAGACCGTTGTCCCGGCGCAGGCTGGCGGGTCCCGAGTGGGAACTCACCGAGGCGAAGTGCCCCCAGTACTTGGCGGCGTACTTCAGCGCGCCGAAGCCGCCCATCGAGAAGCCCGACACGGCACGTCCGTCGTACTCCGCGAAGGTGCGGAAGTTCGCGTCGATCCACGGGATCAGCTGCTCGATGTGGAACGTCTCCCAGTTGCGCGGGCCGACGTTCGAGCTCACGGGGTTGGAGTACCAGCCGGCGCTGCCGCCGTCGGGCATGACGACGATGAGCCGCTTGCCCGCGGTCCAGTCGCGGATGCGCTCGCGGTCGAAGGTGATGAAGTCCTGTCCGTGGCCGCCTCCGTGGAAGAGGTACAGCACGGGGTAGGTGCGCCCGCTCCCGTGGTAGTCGTCCGGGAGGAGCACGTTCACGGCGGGGTTCCAACCGATCGCGTTCGTCTGGAAGCGGTAGTACCACATGCGGGGGTCGGCCTCGCCGCGCTCCACGATGCGCAGACCGAAGCCGTCACCGACGGCGGCGGCGGAGGACGCGCTCGCGAGGACGCCTCCGGCGCCGAGGGCCAGAGCGGCCGAGAGGCCCCCGGCGGACTTGAGAATGCTCCTGCGGGTGGGCTGCTGCGCGGTCAACGTGTCCTCCTGGTCGGGCGGGCGGCGTGGGGTCCGAAGCGGCGGGAGACGGCCGTGGGGAACGGGCGTCTGGAAGGTAGCAACGCCGCGGCGCCGGGGGACTCCGGAAGGTTACGGACTGACAGGCGGGAGACCCGTCGGCTACGGCCCCGCCCGCACGACCGTTCCGCTACGGCCCCGCCCGCGACGACCGTTCCGCCACGACCGTTCAGCGACGACCGTTTCGCGACGGGACCGCGGGCGGTCCGGTCGGTCGGGTCATCGGTATTTCATCGCGGCTCCCTAGCGTGTCCGCGTTCGGACCAAGGCCCGTACCCCAGGGGAAGGACGGCTCGATGGCACGGAGGAGACGTGGAGCGAGGCTGCCGATGGCGGTCCTGGCCGTCGTCGCGATGATGAGCACCTTGGCGGCCACCGGATCGGAGGCCGCGGAGCCGGCCGCAGCCGAGCCGGGGTCGCTGAAGCCGACGATCCGCTACACCGAGTACGGCATCCCGCACATCGTCGCCTCGGACTGGGAGGGACTGGGCACGGGCTACGGCTACGCGGCGGCCAAGGACAACATCTGCACCCTGGCCGACACCTATCTGATGGTCAACGCCCAGCGGTCCCGCCACCTGGGGCCCGACGGCAGGGCGAGCCCCGGCCAGAACCAGAACACCACCAGCAACCTCAACAGTGACCTGTACTTCCAGCGGATCAAGGACGACCGGGTGGTGGAACGGCTCCTCGCCGCGCCCGCGCCCGACGGCCCCGCCCCGGAGGTGGTGGAGGGCATCCGCGGCTACGTAGAGGGGTACAACAGGTACCTGGCCGAGACCGGCGTGGACAACCTCTCGGACCCCGCCTGCCGCGGCGCGGACTGGGTCCGCCCGATCACGGAGCTGGACGTCTACCGGCACGCCCATGCGGAGATCATCATGGGCAGCGCCGACGCGCTGCTCGACGGCCTCGTGAACGCCGCGCCCCCGGGTGCGTCGGCCACGGCGAAGCCGGCGTCCGCGCCGGAGGGGAAGTCGGTGTCCTCACCCGCCGTCACCGCGGCGAAGATCCGTGACGCGATGGCGGTCAGCCGCGAGCAGAGCATGGGCAGCAACGCCCTCGCCGTCGGATCGCAGGGCGTGTCCGGCGGCACCAGCATGCTGCTCGCCAACCCGCACTTCCCCTGGCAGGGCAAGAACCGCATGTGGCAGAGCCAGCTGACGATCCCGGGCAAGGTCAACGTCTCCGGGGCCAGCCTGCTGGGACTGCCCGCCGTCAACATCGGCCACAACGAGAACGTCGCCTGGAGCCACACGGTCGCGACCGTCGCCCCGTTCGGTCTCTTCGACGTCCAGGTGGATCCGCTGAACCCCACGAAGTACCTGGTCGACGGCGCCTGGGAGCAGATGACCTCGCAGAAGGTCACGGTCGACGTGCGGAAGGCCGACGGCACCCTCTCCCAGATCACCAGGACCCTCTGGTCCACCCGCTACGGCCCGGTCACCACCTCCCTGCAGGGCGTACCCCTGCCGTGGGTGGTCAGCGCGCACGCGGTGCGCGATGTGAACATGGGCAACCTGCGCGCGCTGAACACCTGGTTCCGGCTCGACCAGGCCAAGGACGTCCACGAGGTCGTCGACACGCTGGAGAGCACGCAGGGCGTGCCCTTCTTCAACACGCTCGCCTCCGACCGCAAGGGCAACGCCCTGTACGCGGACATCCAGGCCACGCCCAACATCACCGACGACCACGCCCGGTCGTGTCTCACCGAGACCGGCAAGCTGCTGTTCCACCAGTCGCTGCGGCTGCCGAACGTCCCACCGATCTCCGTCCTCGACGGCAAGCGCAGCGCGTGCGACTGGCCCGACGACCCGAACGCCGTCGCGCCGGGACTCCTCGACCCGAAGAAGCAACCACGCCTGATCCGGGCCGACTTCGTGGCCAACGCCAACGACAGTCCCTGGCTTGCCAACCCCGAGCAACCGCTGGCCTTCCCCCGGGTGATGGGCGACACCGCGGCGCCCCGCTCGCTGCGCACCCAGGAGCTGCTCCTGACCGCTCAGCGCCGGATCGACGGCACCGACGGGCTGCCGGGCCGGGGCTTCACCCCGCAGACCATGGGGCAGTTGCTCTTCGCCGACAACAGCAGGGCGGCCGACCTGGCCCTCGGCGCCACGGTGTCGGCGTGCCAGAGCGTCCCCTTCGGGCTCGTCCTCGTCGACGGCAACCTGGTGAACGTGAGCGAGGCGTGCCCGATCCTGGCCGCCTGGAAGAGCCACGACTTCACCTCGGACAGCAGGGGATCCTGGCTGTTCGCCCACTACTGGTCCTTCCTGCTGGGCGGACAGGGGATCGAGAAGCTGCCGTGGCGGGTCCCCTTCGACCCCAAGGACCCGGTGCACACGCCGAATTCACTGGACTCCGGGAGTTCGGCCGTCCGGGACGCGCTGGCCCGGGCCGTCCACGCGCTGCGCACGGCGGGCGTCGCCTTGAACGCTCCGCTGTCGGACGTCCAGAAGGTCACCCGTGGTGGTGAACAGATCCCCATTCACGGCTCGATCGGTCAGCTCGGCGTGCTGAACGTGATCACTCCGGGCCAGGTCGACGGCAGGTTCGACATCGTGTACGGGTCGAGCTTCGTCCAGCAGGTCCGGTTCACCGCCGACGGCCCGCCCGAGGCGTTGTCCGTCCTGGCCTACTCCCAGTCGGCCGACCCGAACTCACCGCACTACGCCGACCAGACGAAGCTCTTCTCGGCCGGGAAGTGGGTGACCGAGCGCTTCACCGAGGAACAGATCGCGGCCTCGCCGGAACTGCGGATCAAGATCCTGAACTGACAGGAGGGAGAGCACAGTGAAGAGAGCGACAGGACGAACGAACTGGTGGCGCGTGGGGGCTGCCTGGCTGCTCGCCACCGTGGCGGCGACGGTCGCCCCCGCGGGTTCGGTACAGGCCGCCGACGACGGCACCGTACCGCCGCCGATGGCGAACGGCTTCGGCCTGACCCAGGTCGACACGGCGAAGGGCAGCGCGACCGACTTCTACCTCACGGTCACCACACCCGAGGTCGCCGGCGAGCAGCACATCAAGATCATTCTGCCGCGCGGCTACGACGACGACCCGGCCCGGCGCTATCCGGTGATGTACTTCCTGCACGGCTCGCCCGACGACCCGGTCCGGCAGAACTACCCTGCCCTGTCCATGTCGGACTCCATGATCACCGTCATTCCCGGCGGGGGAGCCCGCGGCTGGTACGCGAACTGGCTGAACCAGAAGACCGCGGCAGGCGCCCAGAACTGGGAGAACTTCCATCTCAAGCAGGTGATCCCGTTCATCGACGCCAACCTGCGGACCATCCCGACGAAGCAGGCGCGGGCCGTCACCGGTGTCTCCATGGGCGGCTTCGGTGCCTTCCACTACGCCCAGGCCCGTCCCGACCTGTTCAGTCAGACCGCGTCCCTGTCCGGCGACATCGACCTGTCGGTCAGGTCGATGGACCTACGGCTGGCCGTCGTCGCCTCGCTCATCGACGCGCAGGGCGCCATCTGCGGCTCGGCGTCCAGTGTCTGCGACCCCGACGACTCCCCGTACAAGCCCGCCGTCGACAGTGACGCCGCGTTCGGCTCGCCGTACCCGGTGTTCAACGCCGACCGGCGGTGGAACGAGGTCGACCCGTCGCAGCACATGGACCGGCTCAAGGCCGGCGGAGTCGGCGTCTCCCTGTACGTGGGCAACGGCGGCGGCTCGCCCACCGACATCGAGTTCTGGCTGGAGGGAGCGGCCAAGCACGTCAAGAACGCGATGGACGCCCTGGGCATGTCGTACCACTACGTCAACTACGGCGACGGCTCCGGCTGGGGCACACAGTGCAACGGCGGGCACAACGGAGGCTGTTGGGAGGAGTCCCTGCGGGACCTGATTCCCCGGCTGGAGCGGGCCTTCGCCTCCTGATCCGGCACCACCCCTGACCGGGCGCAGCCGGCCCAGGCCCGGCCCGCCCGGCCCCTGTGCCCCGATCGGGTCATCTGCTCCTGTGTGCCGGTTACGGGGACGGCGGGCCCCCTAGCCTGGTCGTTGGTGGATCTGCGTCCAGGCGGGGGAGTTGCACGATGTGGTTGCGCGGCCCGGATCGGCTCTGGCGCTACAGGGACGTCCATGCCGAACCCACCGGTCTGCGCGATCGGGGGTGGCGGGTGGTCCGCCTGGCCGCGGCGGCCGCGCCGCTGCTGGTCGTGGTGTGGACGGACCGCACCGCCCCAGGGTCGGCGTTCGAGGTCCTGCGGTGGGTGCTCGCCGTGCTGCTGCTGGTGCGCGCGGGCATCGGGGAACGGCGCATGCGCGTGGTGAGCCGCGCGGTGCGGCGGAGGTGGTGCCGTAAGGACGCCTTGCTGCTGGCGGCCGCGACGGCGCTCGCGGCGCAGCTGCCTCCGGGTGACGCGTCTCCCTCCCCGTGGGCGACCCTGCTGTGCGCGGTGCTCGCCGTCCTGATCACCGCCCTCGGCTGTCTGCACGACTACCGCACCTGGCCACAGGTACGGGGACTCTCGTCACCCTGGGTCCGGGGCTTCGGCGGGCTCCGGGGCTGGTTCTCGTACGGCTGGGCCCCTTCCCTCATCGCCGTGGTCCAGCCGGACGTGGGCGTGCTCCTGCCGGCGGCCACGGCCATGACCGTCCTGGAGATCGGCTTCGCCCTCTGCGCCGCGCGGAGCGGTGACTGGGCCCTGCGCGCGGACGCGGCGGTCGCACTCCTGGCGACCCGGATCGCCCGCGACCGCTACCCCCTGGGGCTGACCGCGATCGCCCGCGAGCGGTGGTGGGGCACGACGACCCGGCCACCGCACTGGCCCGACCTGGCGTTGTGGGAACTCTGGGTGCGTCACGCCGAACTGCTCTCCTCACGCCCGCAGTACGGCCTGGTCCCGATCCTCTGGCGGCCCGTGACCGCCGTACCCGCCTCGGAGGGGGAGCCGTGGATCAGCGCGGCCGAGTCGGCCGCCGAGTCGCTGCGCTGGCTCTGCCACCAGCGGGTCGGCATGAACCCCGCCCGGCACAAGGAACTGTGGGACACCACGCGCGTCGTGACGGCGATGACGTCCATGGCGCGAGCGGAAGCGAGCTGCGCCTCCGGGGAGTTCGACCACGCCATCAACAATCGTCGGCGTGCCGCCGAGCTATTCGACGCGGCCGGACTCGGCGGCAACGCGGCGGCCGCACGCTGCCTCGCCGCCGACGTGCTCCTCTTCGACCTGCGCCGACCGGACGAGGCCCGACGCGAGCTGGCGCAGGTCGACCTCCGAGGAGATCTGCCCAAGGCCGTGGTCTGTCTGGCCCTGACCCTGAAGGGGGCCGGTGGTGACGTGGCGTCAGGAGGTGCCGCCGCGCGCATGATGCCGCTCGACCTGCTGTGCGCCAAGGGGCTGTTCGACGCGTTGCCGACCTGGCTGCCGTTCGGAGGTGGTGGCCGGCTGCGGGAGGTCGCGTTCGTACGGCTGGTCGAGCAGCGTTTCGCCCGCATGGCCGAGGGACTCGGGCCGCGACTGCCCGCCCAGGTCAGCGCGTATCGCAGCATGTACACCACGGTCCTGGATCGTTACGAGCTGCCTGCCGCCCATGACCTGCGTGAGGCCTTGCGGCACGCGCGGGAGTGCGAGGCGGCCCGCTCCCCGGCCGCACGGAACATCGCCGAGGACGTGGTTGCCGCCGCCCGCTCCCTCGGAGACCTCCCGCACGAGGCGGAGGCCCGTCGGCTGCTGACCCGGCTCGCCGAGTCCGAGCGGCGCTGGGCGGACCTCGCCACCGAACTCCTGGCGCTCGTGGACCTCGTCGAGCGGCTGAGGGAACGCGTCAGTCACGGCGACACACGGATCGACCTCGATCTCACGCCCGCCTGCGCGCGGTTGATCGAGCTCATCGTCGACGGGCGGGCTCCCGCGCTCACCCCGGCCACTGCCGTCGAACTGGCCGAACGCAGCCGCTCCCGTCTGCTCCTCGAGGAGTCCGGCTCGGCTGTCGCCCCCGAACTTCCCGTGCAGCTTGATCAGTTGCGGGAGCGAGAACGGAATACGGGGAAGGGGTTGGTACGGGAGGGGGTCCTGCCCCGTCCGGTGGGGAACGACCTGTCGCCCATGGACGTCGACCCTTCGTACCAGCGGCGGTACCGGGCGGTCCGCGAAGCGGTCTGGGCGGACCTGGAGGCATCCGGGCCGCTCGGCGCCGCCTACGTCAGGCACCGGCGCGGCGCCCCCGCCACCTTCGAGGAACTGCGGGCGGTGCTGCCACCGGGCGTCGTGCTCTGCGAACTCGTCCGCCGCGAGACGCGGATGTTCGTGCTGGTGGTGCGCGCGGACCGGTCGGCGCCCACCCTCTTCGCCGTGCCCCTGGACGGGCGTCCCGAGCAGCTCGAACTGCCCGCCCCCGACGGCCCGGAGTCCTGGGGCGAGCCCCTGCGACCGCTCCTGCGCGCGGTGGCCGACCACTGCGCACCGGGGGAGACCCTGTGGCTCGTCCCCGACGGGCCCCTGCACGACCTGCCGCTGCACGCCGTCGAGGTGGACGGCGCCCCGCTCGGCGACCGCCGTCCGATGTGTGTCACCCCCAGCGCCTCGCTGTTGCGACTGCGGCTCGGCCGGACCCCGGACTCGGGCGTCCGTCGGGCGCTGATCCTGGCCGACCCCGACGGCGACCTGCCGCACGCCCGCGCCGAAGCCCATCTCGTCGGTTCCCTGCTGCCCGAAACCGACGTGCTGACCGGAGCCTCGGCGACCCGCGGGCGGCTGCTGGAGAAGCTGGGCGCGGAGCGGTACGACGTACTCCACCTCGCCTGCCACTACGGCTTCGACCGCGACCGGCCCTCCGGTTCGGGAGTCCGGCTCGCCGACGGGCGGCTGACCGTCGAGGACTTCCTCTCGGTACGCCTTGACGATTCACTCGTCGTCGTGAGCGGCTGCGAGACAGGGGCCCAGCAGCACCGGCGGGGCAACGAACTGATCGGCCTCACCAGGGCACTGCTGTATGCCGGAGCCCGTGCGGTGGTCGTCAGCCAGTGGGCCGTGAACGACGTCTCCACCGCCCTGCTGATGGCCGGCCTCTACCGGCGGCTCGCCCGCGACACACCCGTCGGAGCCGCCCTCTCCGCCGCGCGGAGCGAGGTGCGCGGGATGACCTTCCAGGACGCCGTCGAACGGTGCGAGCGGCTGAGGGACCTGCCGGCGAACCGGACCATCGCCACGCGCCTCGGCCGCGACCTCGCCCAACTCAAGCTGCGCGCCGGCGACACGACGGCAGCCATGAGCGAGATCGACGCGCTGCTGCCGCGCATCGCCCGGGGCTCCGCGGAACACCATGCCCTGATCGACCTGAAACGACAGACCCGGTTCCAGCACGGCCGGCTGCGCGCGGACTTCACGCGGCCCGCGTTCGCCTCCCCGTTCTTCTGGGCCCCGTTCACCCTGGTAGGAGACTGGCGTTGACCCTCGCCGAACTGACCCTGGTTCCCGTCGCACCGCTGCCCGAAGCGGAGACCTCCGGCTACGTCATGACGGTGGACGCGGAGGGCTGGCCCACCGCGCTCGGCAGGACGGAGGACGTGGACACCGGCCTGCCGCCGGCCGTTCTGCTGCCCGCGCCGATGACCCTGCCCGAGCTGTGCGCCGGCGGCACGCTCGACCTGCTCGCTCTCAACCCGTACGGCGCCCTGGTCCACGACCGCGGGCGCGTGCTGGGCGTGCTGGAGCAGCACACCGTCTCCGCTCACCTGGTCACCCTGTCGGCTCGCGGCACGCTGCGCGGCGACACACCGTCGCCCCTGGACGCCGTACTCGCCGGCACGTACGCCACCCCGGTCGCGCGGGTCGTCTGCCGGTGCGGCCGGCTCGCCACCCTGACCGCCTACGATCCCGATCTCCCGCCTCTCTGCCCCGGACCGGGGGCCGGACCCGCGTCGGGTCAGGGCGGCCCGGAACCGGAGGCCGCACCCCATCCGCTGGTCGTCAGGACGCGGTGACCGATGTTCACGACGACGCTGGGCGAGGCCGCCCAGTTCGCGGGCCGTCGGTTCGTCCGCGTCGCGCTGCTGCCCAGCCTGGTCTTCTGCGCCTCGCTGATCGTCGTCGCCGTCCTCGGCGGAGAGCGGCCTCCCCGTTCCGTTCTGACGGCCTGGCAGGCACAGCCCATCGAGGTCAAGGCCCTCCTCGTGGCCGGTTTCCTGACCGCCGTCCTGGTCGTCTCGGCGTTCCTGGACTCGGCGCAGCTCGCCCTGGTGAGATGCGCGGAGGGGTACTGGGGCCGGTTCGCGGACCTGTCGTTCGGACGTTTCGGCCGCAGCTGCCACCGGCTGCGGCTGCTGAGGCACGCCGACGGACCGGCCCACCACCTCTACCCGCCGCGCTCACGGCTGCACGAGGTGCGGCCGACGCGCCTGGGAAACATCCTCAAGGCCGCGGAGCTGTACCCGCAACTGCGCTACGGCATCGACGCCGTCCTCGTCTGGCCCCGGCTGTTCCACCTGCTCCCCGACGGCCTGCTCGGAGCCCTGGCGACCGCGCGGGCGGACCTCTCCGCGCTCCTGGTCCGCTCCCTCCTCTCCTGCGCCTTCGCCGTACTGGGCGCCGGCTACGTGGCCGCCCACGGCGGCCCGCCCGAACTGCTCCTGTTCTGCCTGTGGGGCGGAGTCCTGCTGGCCTGGGCGTCCTACCGAGGCGCCCTGAACGCCGCGGTCGTCCACGGCCAGCACGTCCGGGTCGCCTTCGACCTGCACCGCAACGACCTCCTGGAGGCCCTCGGCGAGGAACGACACCCCGGTGCGGAAGCCGAACGGGACCGCTGGCGGCGGATCTGCCTGTTCTGGCACCGGGGTGTCCCCACCCACCACGAGGCCCCACCGCCCGAGAGGCCCCGGACGGCTCCGGAACTTCCCGTCGGGCAGGTGGGGCACGGCTTCTCTCTCACGCAGCTGACGCTGGCGACCGCCGCCACCGCGGGCATCGTGGCGGTCCTGACACCGTACGGGTGAGACCCGTGATCAGGCCCTAGTTCATCGCCGGTCCGGAGTCGTTCAACCAGCCCCACTCCGACCAGGTGGTGAAGCCGGTCTGCCACCGGTGGTAGACGCCGGCGTGGCTGGTGCCGAACACCTCGATGCGGCCGTCGGCGTTGTTGCTCGCGCCGATCGTCGTGCCGCCGCCGCCGAACGTCTCCCACTGCGCGTACGCCGCGTTCGGGCCGGTCTGCCAGGCGTGGCTCGCGGTGGTGGCGTTGATCGCGAACACCTCGACCCGGCCGTCCACCGACCGTGAGGTGGCCAGCTCGGCGTCGGGGATCCCGCCGGTGCCCGTCCACGCGGACCAGGAGGTGGGGCCGGTCTGCCAACGGTGGAAGACACCCGTGGAGTTGGACGCGAACACCTCGAGCCTGCCGTCCTGGTTGTGGCTGACCGCGACCGCCTTTCCGCCGGTGCCGAAGTCCTCCCACGCGGACCAGCCGCCGTTGACGCCGGTCTGGTACAGGTGCCCGAACGTCGCGTCCGAGAGGGCGAACACCTCCAGGCGACCGTCCGGCGCGTTCTCCATGGCGAGGCGCGCGTTCGCCGGCCCGCCGCCCGTGCCCTCCCAGGCGGCCCAACCGCCGCTGGGCGCGCTCTGCCAGCGGTGGAACACGCCGTCGGCGTTGGAGGCGAACACCTCGATACGGCCGTCGGCATTGGTGCCGGCCGCCACTCGGTACCCACCGGTGCCGAAGTTCGCCCAGCCGGACCACCCCGCGCTGGGCCCGGTCTGCCACATGTGGTCGAAGGTGCTGTCCGACAGCGCGAACAGCTCCAGCCGGCCGTCCGCGTTGGAGGCCACCGCCAGCTGCGCGTTGCGCGGGCCGCCGGCGAAGCGCCACGGCGACCAGGCGCCGTTCACGGCCGTCTGCCACGCGTGGTACACGCCGTCGGCGCCGGCGGCGAAGGCTTCGAGACGGCCGTCCGCCGACCGTCCGGAGACCACACGGCCCGAGGCGTACGGGTGCTTGGGCCCACCACCCGTACCGGCCCACAGCGCGTTGGCGATGAGCGCCGCGTCGCCGGCTTCGAGGCCGTACAGGTGGCGCAGGTCCTCACGCGGCCGCTGGACGTTCCAGGCGACGTAACCGATCTCGTGGTCGTTCCATGAACCCCCGGGGAACTGCTGCTCCATCGCGTCGAGGAAGGCGTTGGTGGCGTAGGTCGGGTTCAGCCGCTGCTCGCGGGTGCCCCACCAGTCCTGCTGCTGGAACAGGCCGAGGCTGGTGTGGTCGACGGCCTGCGAGTAGTTGTTCATGCTCGCCTCGACGATGATCGTGGCGATGGAGATCGTCGCGGCCCTCGGGTTGAGCCCGCGGTCCTTCACCGCCTGCGTGACCATGCGGGCGCAGGACATCTTGTACGCGTCCAGATAGCCGGCCATCTTCGCGCCGAGCTGCGGGTTGAGCTGGTCGGCCAGGACGCCGTCGGTGGCCGACGGGCCGGCCGGATCACACGGGACGGTGGGGATGGCCGTGCCGCCGACCGTTCCCTCCGGGCCCATGAAGTACCGGGAGACGCCGTACCGGTCGTCTCCCGGCCGGGGGACGGGGACCGGCCCGGCGGTGGCGGACTGGGCCGTCATGGCGATGACCAGGGCCCATAAGCCGGTGATGACGGCGAGTCTGGAGAGCGCGCGGGACAAGCCGGTTCGTGTCATGGTGTGCCTCTCTGTCGTGAGGTGAGGTACATGGGACGCGGGGGCGCGGTCGGGCTACGGCCGACGGCGTCGCGTCATCGAGGCGGTGCCGTGCGGCCCCGGGCCGAGGGGTCCTCGCCGCGCAGGATCATCCGCCGCGTCCGGCGCAGCAGCCGACTCGGTGGTACGCCCAGCTCGTCGGCGAGGTGGCGGCGGGCGAGGTCGAAGACGGCCAGGGCGTCGGCCTGCCGGCCGTTGACGGACAGCGCCCGCATCAGCGTCGCGGCCAGCGGCTCGTCCAGGGGGTGGGCCGCCGTCAGGGCGAACAGCTCGGCGATTGCGTCCGCGTCCTGGCCGAGCCGCAGCTGCCCCTCGGCCTTCCGCCGGGCGAGGGCGATCCGGCGCTCGGTCAGCCTCAGCCGCTCCAGTTCGGCGAGCGGCCCCGGCAGCCCGGCCAGGGGTTCGCCGCGGAAGAGTTCGAGAGCCTGGGCGCACAGGCGGACCGCCTCGGCCGGCTCGCCCGCGCGCTCGGCCGCCCCGGCGCCCGAGACCAGCTCCTCCATCCGCGCCAGGTCGACGGCGACGGCTTCGGCGACCAGGCGATAGCCGCACCGGGTGTGCTCGATGACGGAGTCCGGGGTGTCCCCGAGGCGCAGGGCCTTGCGCAGCCGGTAGACGTAGACAGGGATCACGTTGGCGGTCGGCGGCTCCATCCCCCAGACGTCGTCGAGGAGTTCGCGCCGGGTGAGCGTCCGGCCCGCGCTCAGCGCGAGCGCCGCGAGCACGGCCTGCTGCCGGAGGTGCCCGAGCTCCAGAGGGCGCCCGTCCCGCGTGGCGGCCCGCACCGGCCCGAGCAGCGAGATCCGCACCGGTGGCCCGGACGGCGAGGACGGGCCCGCCGCACCCGAACGGGGCCCGCGCCCGGGAACGCTCAGCCCGCAGTCGAAGGCGTGCACGATGGCGGCGGCCCGGTCCCGCAGCCCGAGCTTCCCGAGGATCCGTGCGAGGTCCTCGGCCACGACGCGCTCCGGGAGCGCGAGGGCGGCGGCGACCTCGTCGTCCCGCAGACCGCACCCGACCGCGGCGAGCACCGCACGCTCCCGCCGCCCGAGCACGGCGGTGGTCGGGCGGTCGGTCGTGGCGGCGGTCGTCGGCATCACTGCTCCCCGGCTCCCTGCCGGTCGGTCCGGCGGGCGCCGCCGACAACGTAAGGGGAGTGGCGCGGGGGAAGGCATCCGGAACGCTCCGGAGTGACACGCGCCGAGGAAGCCCCGGTTCAGCCTTCCAGTCGCCGGGCGAGCCGGACCAACTCCGCGAGGCGCAGGACCCGTCCGTCGCATCCGGGGAGGGGGACGTGGAGCGGCCGGGTCCACCGCTCGGGAATCGCGTCGAGCCCGTAGTACGCCCCCGCGAGGCCTCCGGTCACGGCCGCGACGGTGTCGGTGTCCCCACCGAGATCGATCGCCGCGCGCAACGCGTCCTCGTATCCCGCTGTCGTACGCAGGGCCCACACGGCGGACCCCAGGCAGGGCCAGACGGCACCGTTGAACTCGGTCGCCCGGTCGGGGTGCCAGTCGGGCGCGAGGACGACCGCGTAGCGCTCGCGGTGGCCCGGGGGGACCAGGTCGAGGACGCCCGGGAGCGCGGCGAGCGGGTCGGCGCCGTCGAGCGTGACGCGGACGAGTTCGTGGAAGATCGCGGTGCCCTCCCAGGCCGCGCGGTCCCCGTGGGTGAGCGCGGCGATGCGGCGGGCCGCGTCCATGGTGGCCGCCTGTCCGGCCGCGGCGAAGCGCACCGCCGAGGTCGAGGCACGCATCAAGGAGCCGTTCCCTGCGGCCCGTCGGTTGATCTGGAAGTGGACCGCCGCCGCGAGGTCCCAGGGCGCGCCGTTGGTCAGCACGTCCTCGGTCTGCAGGCCGATGTCCTTCGGCTCCGCCGCCGCCCACCGCTGGAAGCGGGCGAAGATGTCGGGCAGGTCGAGCCCGCCCCGCTCCAGCAGCGACTCCGCGACCAGGACGGCCATCTGGGTGTCGTCCGTGGCCTCGCCCGGGTCCCAGCCCCCGCCCCCGCACATCTCGCCGCCGGCACCGGGCGCGGGAAACCGGGCGGAGAACGCTCCCGGTGGACCGAACTCGAAGGGCGCCCCCAGCGCGTCGCCCACCGCCGCGCCGACGATCGCGCCGGCCGTCCGCTGTGTTCGCCGCATCCGCTCCATGCGCGCAGGCTATCGATGCCTCGTACGGCGGTGGGTGAGGGTGCCCGGTGCTGCCTCACCCACCGGCGGGAGGTCTCAGGCGTCCCAGGTGACCGGGAGGCTCTTGACGCCGTAGATGTCCGCGGTCTCCGGGCGCAGCGCGACCTCCTCGGCCGGGACGGCGAGGCGGAGGGTGGGGAAGCGCTTGAAGAGGGCGGCGAACGCGACCCGCATCTCGACCCGGGCCAACTGCTGTCCCAGGCACAGGTGGATGCCGTGGCCGAAGGCCAGGTGGCCGCCGGCCTCCCGGCGGATGTCGAGCACATGGGGGTCGGCGTAGCGCTCGGGGTCGCGGTTGGCGGCGTTGTACGAGAGGACGACCGTCGTGCCGGCCTCGACGGTCACGCCGCCCACCTCGACATCCTCGAGCGCCGTCCGCATGAACGTCTTGGCGACGCTCAGGTACCGCAGCAGCTCCTCCACGGCCTTGTCGGTCAGCTCGGGGTCGGCACGCAGCGCGGCCAGCTGCTCCGGGTTCCGCAGCAGGGCGAAGGCGCCGAGGGAGAGCATGTTGGCGGTGGTGTCGAACCCGGCCGCCAGGAGGATCAGGCTGATGCCCTTCAGCTCCTCGTCGGTGAGGTCGCTGTCGGTGAGTTCGCTGAGCACGTCGTCGGTCGGGTCGGCGCGCTTGGCCACCACCAGCTGCGCGAGGTACTCCTGGGTCGCGGTGTAGGCCGCGATCAGCTCCTCGTCGCTGGTCTCCCCGTTCATGAACTTGTCGATCTGCTCCTGGAACGAGTCCCGGTCCTCGTAGGGCACACCCAGCAGTTCACAGATGATGATCGTGGGGATGGGCTTGGCGAACGCGGCCACGAGGTCCGCCGTCGGCCCGTTCTTCTCCATCGCGTCCAGGCAGGCCGTGGTGATCTGCTCGACGCGCTCGGTGAGCAGGCGCATCCGCCGCGCGGTGAACTTGCCCACGAGCGGCTTCCGGTAACGCCCGTGATCCGGCTCGTCCATGAGCAGGAACTCGCCGGGCGGCGCCGGAGGGAGCTGGAAGTCGACGACGTTCATGAGGTCCTTGCGCGAGCTGAACCGCGGGTCGGCCAGGACCGACCTGACCAGGTCGTACCCGGTGATCACATAGCCGGGTTTGCCGCCGGGGTGGGTGAATCGGCTGATGGGGCCGTGTCCCTGGGCAGCGATCAGCTCGGCCGGCGGGTCGAAGGGGCAGCCGGCCGGGCGCTCGGCCGGCAGCGACGTGACGTGGTGCAGGGTCTCACTCATGGCTGGTCCTCATCTCGCGACATAGCGTGTTTGACGTATGTCGAAAGCTACGTTGCGTTCATGGTGTCGTCAATCAGTGGCGCTGCACAACTGCAGGTCATTGGGGGTAAATTGATGCAATGACGTGTGGAGTGAACGCAATGGAGCGTTGCAATCGGAGGAGGGCGAAGGCAATGCGCGCGCGTCGGGCGGGGCGCGGGAAGGCGGCTCGTCGCCGCGGGGGTCGTCGCGTGACCGCCGCCCCGTCGTGAGCGATGCGGCGACCTGTCAGCGCAACAATCTTGCGGAATTTGCGATACTCTTGCGTTCATGACGCGACGACTTGCTCAAGTGGCCAAGAAGGTGGGAGTCAGCGAGGCGACGGTCAGCCGTGTGCTCAACGGCAAGCCCGGTGTCTCCGAGGCGACGCGGCAGTCCGTCCTCACGGCCCTCGACGTGCTCGGGTACGAGCGGCCGACGCAACTGCGCGGCGAGCGCGCCCGGCTGGTCGGCCTCGTCCTGCCGGAGTTGCAGAACCCCATCTTCCCCGCGTTCGCGGAGGTGATCGGCGGCGCGCTCGCGCAGCAGGGCCTGACCCCCGTCCTCTGCACGCAGACCAAGGGCGGTGTCTCCGAGGCCGACTACGTGGAACTCCTCCTCCAGCAGCAGGTGTCCGGCGTGGTCTTCGCCGGCGGCCTGTTCGCGCAGGCGGACGCCCCGCACGAGCACTACCACCAGCTGGCCGAGCGCAACATCCCGGTCGTCCTCATCAACGCCTCGATCGAGGGCCTCACCTTCCCCTGCGTCTCCTGCGACGACGCCGTCGCCGTGGACCAGGCGTGGCGCCACCTCGCCTCGCTCGGCCACGAGCGGATCGGGCTCGTCCTCGGCCCCAGCGACCACGTCCCCTCGCGGCGCAAGCTCGAAGCCGCCCGCGCGGTGGCCGAAGCGGCCGGCACGAAGCTGCCCGACGAGCACGTCGTCCGCTCGATCTTCTCCCTCGAAGGCGGCCAGGCCGCAGCCAACCGGCTCCTGGAGCGGGGCGTCACCGGCATCGTGTGCGCCAGCGACCCGCTCGCCCTGGGTGCCATAAGGGCCGCGCGCAGGCGCGGGCTCTCCGTGCCCGAGCAGGTCTCGGTGGTCGGATTCGACGACTCCGCCTTCATGAACTGCACGGAACCGCCGCTCTCCACGGTCCGCCAGCCCATCGAGGCGATGGGGCGCGCGGCCGTCGAGCTGCTCAGCGCCCAGATCCAGGGCACGCAGACGGACCCCACTGAGCTGCTCTTCGAGCCCGAACTCGTCGTACGGGGCTCGACGGCGCCGCCGCCGCTCGGCTGACCCCGGCACTCCTCACCCCTTCTCCCGGCTCCGGCGCCGGGGAGGCACCCCGCCTCCCCGGCGCCGGAGCCTTTTCGTGCCACGGCTGTTGACAAAGCGGTGACCTGATAGAAACCTGACACCCCGACGGCTGCAAAAGATTAACGAAAAAGCTCAATAAGTCTGTAGGTAGCCGTCATTCATTGTCAGAGTTCCGCTCGGTTCCTGGCGTGAGGTTGTTTCGGGGCGGCGCCGGGGCCCAGCACGGTGGAGAGGCCCATATGAGAGGCAAGATCCTGAGCTGGCGGTGGACGATCGGCATGCTCATAGCCGCACTGGTCGCCGTCGGACTCCTCCCGGTCACCGCACAGGCCGCGGCGGAAGCCGCACCCGACCTGGCACTCGGCAGACCCGCCGCCGCCGGCGGCGCCCACGGCGCGTACCCGGCGAGCAACGTCACCGACGGCAGCCAGCAGTCGTACTGGGAGGGCCCGGCCAGGTCCTTCCCCCAGTGGGTGCAGGTCGACCTCGGCGTCGCGACCCGCGTCGACAGCGTCGTCCTGAAGCTCCCCACCACGTGGGAGGCCCGCTCGCAGACCCTCGGCGTGCTCGGCAGCACCGACGGCTCCACGTTCACCACCCTCGTGGCCGCGCAGCCCCGGGCGTTCGACCCCTCCCAGGCGAACGCCGTGACCATCGGCCTCGCCTCCGTCACCACGCGGTACGTCCGGATCCAGGTGACCGCGAACTCCGGCTGGAACGCCGCCCAGCTCTCCGGACTGGAGGTCTACGGCGACGGCGGAGGAGGCCCCGTCGACCCGCCCACGGGGACCGACCTGGCGCGCAACAAGCCGATCGAGGCGACCTCCACCACCCAGACGTACGTCGCCGCCAACGCCAACGACGACAGCGCGACCACCTACTGGGAGTCCGCCGGCTTCCCGGCGAGCCTGACCGTGAAGCTCGGCGCGAACGCCGACGTCACGGCCGTGGTCGTCAAGCTCAACCCCGACCCGGTGTGGGGGCCGAGGACCCAGTCGATCGAGGTCCTCGGCCGGGAACAGGCGGCCGGCGGCTTCACCTCGCTCAAGGCGCGGGCCGACTACGCCTTCAGCCCCTCCTCCGGCCAGAACACCGTCACCATCCCGGTCACCGGCCGCTACGCCGACCTCCGCCTGACCTTCTTCTCCAACACCGGCGCCCCCGGCGCCCAGGTCGCGGAGTTCCAGGTGGTGGGCACCGCCGCGCCCAACCCCGACCTGACCCTCACCGACCTGACCTGGAGCCCGTCCGCCCCCTCCGAGACGGACTCCGTGACGGTCGACGCGACGGTACGCAACGCCGGTTCGGCCGCCGCGGCCGCCACCACCGTCCAGGTCAGCCTGGAGGGCGCCGTCGCCGGTTCCGCCCCCGTCCCGGCCCTGGCCGCCGGAGCCTCCGCGACCGTCCCGGTCGCCGTCGGCAAGCGCCCGATGGGCTCGTACACCGTCTCGGCCGTGGTCGACCCGAACGACACCGTCGCCGAGCAGGACAACAGCAACAACAGCCGGACGGCGGCGGCGAAGCTCGTCGTCGGCCAGAGCCCCGGCCCCGACCTGCGGGTCACCGGCATCACCACCAGCCCGGCCAGCCCCGCCGTCGGCTCCGCCGTCACGTTCACCGTCGCGGTGAACAACCGCGGCACGACCGGCGCCCCGGCCGGCACCGTCACCCGGCTCACCGCCGGGACCACCACCCTGAACGGCACCGCGGGCGCCATCGCCGCGGGCCAGACCGCCACCGTCGCGATCTCCGGCACCTGGACGGCCATTAGCGGCGGCGCCACGCTCACCGCGACCGCCGACGCCACCGGCACCCTCGCCGAGACCGACGAGAACAACAACGTCTTCACCCGCTCCCTCGTCGTCGGACGCGGCGCGGCCGTGCCCTACACCGAGTACGAGGCGGAGGACGCCCGCTACGACGGCACCCTGCTCACGACCGACCCGAAGCGGACCTTCGGCCACACCAACTTCGCCACCGAGTCCTCGGGCCGCGAGTCGGTGCGCCTCACCGCCCAGGGCCAGTACGTCGAGTTCACCTCGACCAACCCCGCCAACTCGATCGTCGTGCGCAACTCCGTCCCCGACGCGGCCGCGGGCGGCGGCGCCGACGCCACGATCAGCCTCTACGCGGACGGCGTCTTCGTCCGCAAACTGACCCTGTCGTCCAAGCACAGCTGGCTCTACGGCACCACCGACGACCCCGAGGGCCTCACCAACCGGCCCGGCGGCGACGCCCGCCGGCTCTTCGACGAGTCCCACGCGCTGCTCACCCAGACCTACCCGGTGGGCACGAAGTTCCGGCTGCAGCGCGACGCGGGCGACTCGGCGGCCTTCCACATCATCGACCTGATCGACCTGGAGCAGGTGGCGCCCCCCGCCGCCAAGCCCGCCAACTGCACCTCCATCACCGAGTACGGCGCCGTCCCGAACGACGGCATCGACGACACCGACGCCCTCCAGCGCGCCGTCACCGCCGACCAGAACGGCCAGATCGCCTGCGTGTGGATCCCCGCCGGGCAGTGGCGCCAGGAGCAGAAGATCCTGACCGACGACCCGCTCAACCGCGGCCAGTTCAACCAGGTCGGCATCCGGGACGTCACGATCCGCGGCGCGGGCATGTGGCACTCCCAGCTCTCCACCCTGACCCCGCCGCACCAGGCCGGCGGCATCAACCACCCGCACGAGGGCAACTTCGGCTTCGACATCGACCACAACACGCAGATCTCCGACATCGCCATCTTCGGCTCCGGCCAGATCCGCGGCGGTGACGGCAACGCCGAGGGCGGAGTCGGCCTCAACGGGCGCTTCGGCAAGGGCACCAAGATCAGCAACGTCTGGATCGAGCACGCCAACGTCGGTGTCTGGGCCGGCCGCGACTACTCCAACATCCCCGAACTCTGGGGCCCCGGCGACGGCCTGGAGTTCACCGGCATGCGGATCCGCAACACCTACGCCGACGGCATCAACTTCGCCAACGGCACCCGCAACTCCACCGTCTTCGACTCGTCCTTCCGCAACACCGGTGACGACGCGCTGGCCGTCTGGGCCAGCAAGTACGTCAAGGACACCTCGGTGGACATCGGATCCAACAACCACTTCCGGAACAACACGATCCAGCTGCCCTGGCGCGCCAACGGCATCGCGGTCTACGGCGGCTTCGGCAACACCATCGAGAACAACATCATCGCGGACACGATGAACTACCCGGGCATCATGTTGGCGACCGACCACGACCCGCTGCCCTTCTCCGGGCAGACCCTGATCGCCAACAACGCCCTGCACCGCACCGGCGGCGCGTTCTGGAACGAGGACCAGGAGTTCGGCGCGATCACGCTCTTCGCGCAGGGCCTGCCCATCCCGGGCGTCACCATCCGGGACACCGACATCCTCGACTCCACATACGACGGCATCCAGTTCAAGACCGGTGGCGGTGAGATGCCGGACGTGAAGATCACGAACGTCCGGATCGACAAGTCGAACAACGGCTCCGGCGTCCTCGCCATGAGCGGCGCGCGCGGCAGCGCGACGCTGACCGGCGTCACGATCACCGACTCGGCCGAGGGCGACGTCCTGATCGAGCCCGGCTCGCAGTTCGTCGTCAACCGGAACTGACCCTCCCGCACCCCCCCGAGCGGCGGTCCCGTCCCGACGGGGCCGCCGCCGCTGAGCCGTGCCTCGCCGCCGGCCGGGCGCGAGGCCGAGACCGAGGACTGAGAGGACAGATGAGCATCTTCCACCGGAGACCACGCTTCCTGAGCGCCGTGGTCGCGACGATCCTCCTGACCCTGGGGGCGCCGTTGGTGACCGCCCGGGCGGCGGGCGGACCCGACATCGCCGTGGGCGACCCCGCGGCGGCGAGCAGCGCCCTCGCCGCATACGGCGCCGCGAACATCACCGACGGCAACCAGGGCACGTACTGGCAGAGCGCGGGCAGCAGCCTGCCCCAGTGGGTCCAGACCGACCTCGGCACCACGACCCGCGTCGACGAGGTCGTCCTGAAGCTCCCCGCGGGCTGGGAGAGCCGCAACCAGACGCTCTCGGTCCAGGGCAGCGCCGACGGCACGAGCTTCGCCACCCTCAAGAACTCCGCCACCTACACCTTCAGCCCGGGCGCCGCCAACACCGTCACGGTGAGCTTCCCCGCCACCCAGACCCGGTTCGTGCGGGTCCACATCACCGCCAACACCGGCTGGCAGGCCGCGCAGCTCTCCGCGCTCGAGGTGCACGCGGCCGACGGCTCCTCCGTCGACCTCGCGGCCGGACGCACCCTGACCGCGAGCAGCCACACCCAGTTGTACGGAGCGTCCAACGCCAACGACGGCAACCGGGCCACCTACTGGGAGAGCGCCAACAACGCGCTCCCGCAGTGGATCCAGGCGGACCTCGGCTCCGCCGTCCGCGTCGACCGGGTCGTGCTCCGGCTGCCCTCCGGCTGGGAGTCGCGCAGCCAGACCCTGAAGATCCAGGGCAGCACCGACGGCGCCGCCTTCACCGACCTGACCGCCTCCCGGGCGTACACCTTCGACGCCGCCGGCGGACACACCGCGACGATCACCTTCGACGCGACCACAACCCGGCACGTCCGCGTCCTGGTCACGGCGAACAGCGTCCAGGCGGCGGGCCAGCTCTCCGAACTGGAGGTCTACGGCCCGCAGACCGGCGACACCCAGGCCCCGTCCGCGCCCGCGAACCTCGCCCTCACCCAGCCCGCCACCGACCAGATCAGGCTCACCTGGAACGCGGCCACCGACAACGTCGGCGTCACGGGCTACGACGTCTACGCGGGCGGGACCCTGCTCAGCAGCGTGGCCGGGAACGTCACCACGTTCACCGACACCCGGCCGGCCAACCAGACCGTCACCTACCTCGTCCGCGCCAGGGACGCGGCGGGCAACCAGTCGGCCGACAGCAACACGGTCACCCGCACCGGCGACACCGGGGACACCCAGGCACCCACCGCGCCCGCGAACCTCCAGCTCACCGAGCCCGCGGCCGGCCAGATCAGGCTGACCTGGAACGCCTCCTCCGACAACGTGGGCGTCACCGGGTACGACGTCTACGCCAACAACACCCTCCGGGGCGGCGTGGCGGGCAACGTCACCACGTACACCGACACCCAGCCGGCCTCCGCCACCGTCACCTACCACGTCCGCGCCAAGGACGCGGCCGGCAACCAGTCGGCCGACAGCAACGCCGTGACCCGCGACGGCACCGGGGGCACGGGGTCCGACCTGGCGGTCGGCAAGGAGATCGCCGCCTCCTCCACGGTGCACACCTACGCCGCCGTCAACGCCAACGACAACAACCTCTCGACCTACTGGGAGGGCGCGGGCGGCAGCTACCCGCAGAACCTCACCGTGAAGCTGGGCTCCAACGCCGACGTCGACCGGCTCGTCCTCAGGCTCGACCCGGACGCGGCCTGGGCCACCCGGAGCCAGACGATCGAGGTCCTCGGCCGTGAGCAGAGCACCTCGGGCCACACGAGTCTCGTCGCGGCGAGGAGCCACACCTTCGACCCGGCGAGCGGCAACACGGTCACGATCCCGGTCTCCGCGCGGGTCGCCGACGTCCAGCTGAGGTTCACCGCCAACTCCGGCGCCCCGGCCGGTCAGCTCGCCGAGTTCCAGGTCATCGGGGTCCCGGCGCCCAACCCGGACCTGGAGGTCACCGGCCTCACCGCCACGCCCGCCTCCCCGGTCGAGTCGGACCCGATCACCGTGAGCGCGACCGTCCGCAACAGCGGACCGGCCGCCGCGCCCGCGAGCACGGTCGCGCTGCGCCTCGGCGGTACCAAGGTCGCCACCGCCCAGGTCGGGGCCCTGGCCGCGGGCGCCCAGACGACCGTCGGCGCCTCCATCGGCGCACGGGACGCCGGTTCGTACGCACTGAGCGCGGTCGCCGACGAGGCGGGCGCGGTCATCGAGCAGAACGAGTCCAACAACACCTTCACCAGCCCGACCGCCCTGGTGGTCAGGCCGGTCTCCAGCTCGGACCTGGTCACCTCCGCCGTGACCACCTCGCCCTCCAGTCCAGCCGCCGGGCAGGCGGTCACCTTCAAGGTGGCCGTGAAGAACCAGGGCACCGTGGCCACCTCCACCGGCAGCCACGGCGTCACCCTCACCCTGCTGGACTCCACGGGTGCCACGGTGAAGACACTGACCGGGGCGCACAGCGGGGCGCTCGCGGCCGGCGCCACGGCCGAGGTGAGCCTCGGTCCCTGGACCGCCGCCAACGGCTCGTACACCGTGGAGGTCGTCCTCGCCGACGACGCCAACGAGCTGCCGGTCAAGCGCGCCAACAACACCTCCACCCAGCCGCTGTTCGTCGGCCGCGGCGCGAACATGCCGTACGACATGTACGAGGCGGAGGACGGCACGGCCGGGGGCGGCGCGCAGGTCGTCGGCCCGAACCGGACCGTCGGCGACATCGCGGGCGAGGCCTCCGGCCGCAAGGCCGTGAACCTGGACGCGACGGGCGAGTACGTCGAGTTCACCACCCGCGCCGACACCAACACCCTGGTCGCCCGGGTCTCGCTGCCCGACGCCCCGGGCGGCGGGGGCGTCGACTCCACGATCAACGTCTACGTGGACGGGGTGTTCAAGAAGGCTCTCCCGGTGACGTCCCGGTACGCCTGGCTGTACGGCGCCGAGACCGCGCCCGGGAACTCCCCGGGCTCGGGCGCCCCGCGCCACGTCTACGACGAGGCGAACGTCATGCTCGGCGAGACCGTGCGGGCGGGCAGCCGGATCCGGCTGCAGAAGGACGCCGCGAACAGCCAGCCGTACTACGCGATCGACTTCGTGAACCTGGAGCAGGTCGCGCCCGTCGCGAACCCGGACCCGGCGACGTACACGGTGCCGGTCGGCTTCGGCCACCAGGACGTCCAGAACGCGCTCGACAAGGTACGGATGGACACCACGGGCACCCTCGTCGGGGTCTACCTGCCGCCGGGCGACTACCAGACGGCGAGCAAGTTCCAGGTGTACGGCAAGCCGGTGAAGGTGGTCGGCGCGGGCCCCTGGTACACGAGGTTCCACGCGCCCGCCACGCAGGAGAACACCGACGTCGGCTTCCGGGCCGAGGCGGCGGCGAAGGGCTCGCTCTTCAAGGGCTTCGCCTACTGGGGGAACTACACGTCGCGGATCGACGGCCCCGGCAAGGTCTTCGACTTCGCGAACGTCACCGACATCGTCATCGACGACATCTGGAACGAGCACATGGTCTGCCTGTACTGGGGCGCGAACACCGACCGGATCACGATCCGCAACTCCCGGATCCGCAACATGTTCGCCGACGGCATCAACATGACCAACGGCTCGACGGACAACCTGGTGACCAACAACGACGCGCGGGCCACCGGGGACGACAGCTTCGCGCTGTTCTCCGCGATCGACGCGGGCGGCGCGGACATGAAGAACAACGTCTACGAGAACCTCACGTCGACGCTGACCTGGCGGGCCGCGGGCGTCGCCGTCTACGGCGGCTACAACAACACCTTCCGCAACATCCACATCGCCGACACCCTCGTCTACTCGGGGATCACGATCTCCTCGCTGGACTTCGGCTACCCGATGAACGGCTTCGGCACCGATCCCACGACCTTCGAGAACATCTCGATCGTCCGCGCCGGAGGGCACTTCTGGGGCGCGCAGACCTTCCCGGGCATCTGGGTGTTCTCCGCCTCCAAGGTCTTCCAGGGGATCAGGGTCAACCATGTCGACATCGTCGACCCGACGTACAGCGGCGTGATGTTCCAGACGAACTACGTGGGCGGACAGCCGCAGTTCCCCATCAAGGACACCGTGTTCACGGACGTCTCGATCACGGGCGCCCGCAAGAGCGGCGACGCGTACGACGCGAAGTCGGGGTTCGGCCTCTGGGCCAACGAGCTGCCCGAGTCCGGTCAGGGGCCGGCCGTGGGGGAGGTGACCTTCAACGGCCTCGAGCTGAGCGGCAACGCGGTGGACATCCGTAACACCACCTCCACGTTCAAGATCAACATCAACCCCTAGCGGGTCCGGTGGCAGTACGGCTCCGGTGAGGCCGGTGCAGGCGGCTTGCAGCTGCTTGCACCGGCCTCCTTCTGCTTTCTGTCAGCCAATTACGAAATCAGCGCGATATCTTGCGTTCACTTGTTGATGGTGGTTGAGTGTGGCGCGCCCCACACAACGCACCGGCGGTGGGGAGACCTCCACGTTCAGGCCCGAAGGGGACCACTCATGAGAAGTGCCCGGATCCGCCGTACGCGCCGCGCCGGCGCGGTCACCCTCGTCTCCGCGCTCACGCTGACCCTGCTCGCCGCCTGCGGCACGAGCAGCAGCGACAACAACAACGGCGGCGGGTCCGAAGGCGGCGGGTCGTCCGACCCCGCCGCCCCGCTGGACCCGAAGACCAAGGTGACGCTCACCATCGACTGCATGCCCCCGACGGCGAAGGCGGCCGAGCTCAAGCAGTGGAAGGAGGACGTCGCCACCTTCAACAAGACGTACCCCAACGTCACCATCGAGGGCCGCTCCACCGCCGGCCAGTGCCTCGAACCGCCCCGCTTCACCGCGATGCTCAAGGCCAAGTCCCAGCCGGACGTCTTCTACACGTACTTCACCGACCTGCAGCAGGTCCTGGACAACGACGGCGCCGCCGACATCACCGCCTACGTCAACGACAAGACCGTCCCGCTCCTGAAGGACATCGACCCGAACGTCCTCGGCTCCCTCAAGCAGGACGGCAAGCTCTACGGCCTGCCCACCAGCAACTACACGATGGGCCTGCTCATCAACCGCAGGCTCTTCCAGCAGGCCGGCCTCGACCCCGACGCCCCGCCGCGCACCTGGGAGGAGGTGCGCGCGGCCGCGAAGAAGATCGCCGGCCTCGGCAACGGCATCTCGGGCTTCGGCGAGTACAGCGCGGGCAACACCGGCGGCTGGCACTTCACCGCGCAGCTGTACAGCCTGGGCGGCGACATCGTCGACGCGAGCGGCAAGAAGGCCGCCTTCAACAACGACCTCGGCAAGCAGGTCGCGAAGAACCTCCACGCCATGCGCTGGGAGGACGACAGCATGGGCAAGACCCAGCTGCTGCAGTGGGGCGACCTGCAGAAGCAGATAGCGGGCGACAAGCTCGGCATGTTCCTCGCGGCGCCCGACGACATCGCGTACATGGTCCAGCAACTCGGCGCGAAGTACGAGAACTTCGGCATGGGGCCGATCCCCGGCGAGAAGGCCACCCTGGCCGGCGGCAACAACTACATGGTCAAGAAGGGCATCTCCGACGACAAGATCAAGGCCGCGGTCGCCTGGCTGAACTTCAAGAACCTGACCGTCGGCAAGGGCCAGTTCGACTGGTCCCGATCCAAGGCGGACGGCCTGCCGGTCGGTGTCCCGCAGCCCAACTTCTGGCTGAACGACTCCAAGGCCAAGGACGACGCCGCCCGCGTGGAGCACGCCACCATGCCCGTCGCCAACTTCAGGACCTTCATGGACAACCCCGTCGCGGGCAAGGCCGAGCCGCCGAAGGCCCAGGAGATCTACAAGGTCCTCGACACCGTGATGTCCGGCATCCTCACCAACAAGGACGCCGACGTCGACAAGCTGCTCGCCACCGCCGAGACGCAGGTCAACCAGGTCCTCGCCAACCAGTGACGGGAACCCCGGGCAGGGGCGGACCGCCCTGACGCCGCCCCGCCCGGGCCCCTCCCCGGCCCGACCCCCGGCAGACCAGCACCAAGGAGCGAGCGACGATGTCGGCCCCCAGCCTCACCCCGAGCAAGGCGGGATCCCCCCGCCCCTCCCCGCCGCACGAGGCGGACCACGCGCCCCCCGGCGGGCGGTTCGCGAGGAGCCTGCGGCGCAATCTCACCGCCCACGGTTTCCTCATCGGCGCGGTCCTCTGCTTCGCGGTCTTCTCCTGGTACCCGATGGTCAGGGAGTTCTTCCTGGCCTTCCAGAAGACCGAGAGCGGACAGACCACCTGGGTCGGATTCGACAACCTCGTCACCGTCTTCAACGACCCCGCCTTCTGGCAGGCCTGGCGCAACACGCTCCTGTTCACCGTGCTCGCCCTCGTCCTCGGCTTCGCCGTGCCGTTCGTCGTGGCGATCGTCATCAACGAGTTCCACCACGGACAGGGCTACCTCCGGCTGCTCGTCTACCTCCCCGTGATGCTCCCGCCGGTCGCCTCGGTCCTCCTCTTCAAGTACCTGTACGACCCCGGCTACGGCCTGCTCAACGAGCTCTTCCGGCTCCTTCACCTGCCCGAGCAGCAGTGGCTCCAGGACCCCGACCTGTCGATGCTCTCCGTCGTGATCGCCTCCACCTGGATGAACATGGGCGGCGCGACCCTCATCTACCTCGCCGCGCTCCAGTCCATCCCCGGCGAGCTGTACGAGGCGGCCGAACTCGACGGTGCCGGGCTCTTCCGCAAGATCTGGCACGTCACCGTCCCGCAGACCCGCCTCATCCTCTCGCTGATGCTGCTCATGCAGATCATCGCGACCATGCAGGTCTTCGTCGAACCCTTCCTCCTGACCGGCGGCGCGGGCCCCGAGGGCTCCACCACGACCGTCGTGTACCTCATCTACCAGTACGCCTTCAACTTCAACAACTACGGTGCCGCGGCGGCGCTCGGCCTGCTCCTGCTCGTACTGCTCGCCGGATTCTCGGCCGCGTACGTGAAGCTCAGCCACGCCGAGGACGAGTAGGACCGGGGGAGACCAGCATGTCGACACGCACACTCATCTCGCCGGCCCAACTCGCCCGCCCCCGCGGCCGGATCGTCTACTGGACCGTCTTCGCCGTGGTCGTCGGCGGCTTCACGCTGGCGTTCCTCGGCCCCCTGTACTGGCTGGTGACCAGCGGTTTCAAGGACGCGCAGGAGGTCATCCAGACCCCGCCGACCCTGATCCCCGGCAGCTTCGAACCGGCGAACCACGCGCGGGCCTGGGAGGTCATGGACCTCGCCACCCTGCTCTTCAACACCCTCTACTACGCGTTCGGCGCGCTCGCCTTCCAGCTCGTCCTCGACGTGGCGGCCGCCTACTCGCTCTCCAAACTGCGGCCCGTCCTCGGCAAGGCGATCCTCGGCCTGATGCTGGCGACCCTGATGATCCCGGCGACCGTCCTCGTCGTACCGCAGTACCTCACGGTCCTCGACGTGCCCGTCATCGAGCGCAACCTGCTGAACACGCCCTGGGCGATCTGGCTCCCGTCCGTGACCAACGCCTTCAACATCTTCCTGCTCAAGCGGTTCTTCGACTCGATCCCGAGGGAACTCCTGGACGCGGCCTCGATGGACGGCGCGTCGCCGCTCCGCGTCCTGTGGTCGATCGTGCTGCCGATCTCCCGGCCGATCCTGGGCGTGGTGTCGATCTTCGCCGTCGTGGGGGTCTGGAAGGACTTCCTCTGGCCGATGCTCACCCTCCCCGACCCCGCGACGCAGACGCTCAACGTCGGCATCTACTCGCTCTCCAACGGCGTCCCCGTGAACGTGCTCATCGCCGCGCTCACCATTGCCTCCGTGCCGACCCTGCTCATCTTCCTGGTCTTCCAGCGCAACATCATGAGCGGTCTCACCGCCGGCGGGCTCAAGGGCTGACCGCGCCCGTCCCCGCCTCCGCACCCCCAAGAGCTTCGCCGCCGGCCCGTCCAACGCCCCGCAGCAACCGGGCCGGCGGCGAAGAACCCGACCTGCCCGAAAGGACCGTCACGTGGCAGCCCCTCACACGCACCGCACCGACGACTGGTGGCGCGACGCCGTCATCTACCAGGTGTACCCACGCAGCTTCGCCGACGGAGACGGCGACGGCACCGGGGACCTCGCGGGCGTCCGGGCGAGACTGCCCTACCTGGCCGAACTGGGCGTCGACGCCGTCTGGTTCACCCCGTGGTACCTCTCACCGCTGGTGGACGGCGGCTACGACGTCGCCGACTACCGCACCATCGACCCCGCCTTCGGCACCCTCGCCGAGGCCGAGAAGCTGATCGCCGAAGCCCGCGAGCTCGGCATCCGCGTGCTCGTCGACATCGTCCCCAACCACGTCTCCGACCAGCACGCCTGGTTCCGCGCGGCCCTGGCCGCGGGCCCCGGCAGCCCCGAGCGCGAACGGTTCCACTTCCGCCCCGGCCGCGGCGAGCACGGCGAACTCCCGCCCAACGACTGGCCCTCGCAGTTCTCCGGCGCCACCTGGACCCGGGTCGAGGACGGTGAGTGGTACCTCCATCTCTTCACCCCCGAGCAGCCCGACCTCAACTGGGCCCACCCGGAGGTCCGCCGCGAGCACGAGGAGGTCCTGCGCTTCTGGTTCGAGCGCGGCGTCGCGGGCGTCCGCATCGACTCCGCCGCCCTGCTCGCCAAGGATCCGGCCCTCGCCGACTTCGTCGAGGGCGTCGACCCCCACCCGTACATCGACCAGGACGAACTCCACGACATCTACCGCTCCTGGCGCGCGATCGCCGACAGCTACCAAGGGATCTTCGTCGGCGAGGTCTGGCTGCCGGACTCCGAGCGCTTCGCCCGCTACCTCCGCCCCGACGAGCTGCACACCGCCTTCAACTTCAGCTTCCTCTCCTGCCCCTGGGAGGCGGACCGGCTCCGTCGCACCATCGACGACACCCTGGCCGAGCACGCGCCCGTCGGAGCCCCCGCGACCTGGGTCCTCTGCAACCACGACGTCACCCGTACCGTCACCCGCTACGGGCGGGCCGACACCGGCTTCGACTTCGCCAAGAAGGCCTTCGGCACCCCCACCGACCTCCGCCTCGGCACCCGGCGGGCCCGTGCCGCCGCGCTGCTCACCCTCGCGCTGCCCGGATCGGTCTACGTCTACCAGGGCGAGGAGCTGGGACTCCCCGAGGCCGACATCCCCCTCGACCGCATCGAGGACCCCATGCACGCCCGTTCCGGGGGCGTCGACCCCGGCCGCGACGGCTGCCGCGTCCCGCTGCCCTGGACCGCCGAAGCGCCCTGGTTCGGCTTCGGCTCGACGTCCGAGCCGTGGCTGCCCCAGCCTCGGGACTGGGCGCGCTACGCGGTGGACCGCCAGGACACCGACCCGGAGTCGATGCTCGCGCTCTACCGGACGGCCCTGGCGCTGCGGGGCACCGAGGCGGGGTTCGGCGACGGACCCATGACCTGGCTGCCGGCCGGGGAGGGGGTGCTCGCCTTCGCCCGCCGGGACGGCCTCGTGTGCGTCGCCAACCTGGCGCCCACGCCCGCCGCCCTCCCCCCGCACCAGCGGATCCTGCTTTCCAGCGGCGTGCTCGACGCGGAGGGGCGGCTGCCCCAGGACACGGCGGTATGGCTGCGGGTCTGACCTGCCCAGAGGTGGGTGCGACTGCACCCGTTCGCTTCGGTGCACTACTGTGCCGCAAAACTTTCGTCGATTTCTGTTATCAGCGGGATACCTCGGGGTCTCCCAACTGCCGGCATCGACAACAGGCGGGACAGGCAGAGTGAACCAGGGCATGGGAACGCAGCACGGCACGCAGCACGGCGCGCAGCACGGGACGGAGCTCGTGAGGGCGGCGCAGAGCGGGGACCTGTGGGCACAGGACCAGCTCATCGCCGCCTATCTGCCCCTCGTGTACAACATCGTGGGCCGGGCCCTGAACGGCCACCACGATGTCGACGACGTGGTGCAGGAGACGATGCTGCGGGCGCTCGACGGGCTGTCCGCCCTGCGCGCCCCGGACAGCTTCCGGTCCTGGCTCGTGGCCATCACCATGAACGGGATCCGCGGCCACTGGCACAAGCAGCAGACGCGCCTCGCCATGGGCGTCCTCGACGACGCCCGTGACGTCGCTCACCCCGGCGCGGACTTCGTGGACCTCACCCTGGTCAGCCTGCACCTCTCGGGGCAGCGCCGTGAGACCGCCGAGGCCACACGCTGGCTGGAGCCGGACGACAGCGCGCTGCTGTCGCTGTGGTGGCTCGAGTGCGCGGGCGAACTGACCCGCTACGAGGTGGCGGCCGCCCTCGGCCTCTCCACCGAGCACACCGCGGTCCGGGTCCAGCGGATGAAGGCGCAGCTCGACACGGCCCGCGTCGTCGTACGGGCCCTGATGGAGAACCCGCCGTGCCCGACCCTCCGTGGCGAGCTCGGAACCTGGGACGGCCGCCCGTCCGCCCTGTGGCGCAAGCGCATAGCCCGGCACGCCCGCGGCTGCGCGCACTGCGGCGGCCTGTGGAGCAACCTCGTCCCCGCCGAGGGGCTGCTCGCGGGTCTGCTCCTGGTACCCCCGTCGGCGTGGCTGCTCGCCGCGGTCAGGGACGGCGCGGGCTTCGGTCTCACGACGGCGGCGGCGAACGCCGGGTACCCGGCGCAGCACTACGGGGGCTACGAGACGTACGGTGCGAACGAGGCGTACAGCGCGAACGAGACGTACGGAGCGAACGAGGCGTACGGCGCCAACGGGATGTACGAGACCAACGGGATGTACGAGACCAACGGGGCGTACGGGGCCGACGGGGCGTACGGGATACCTTCGCAGTACCAGCCGGTCGAGCAGCCACAGACCTCGTACGAGCAGTACCAGCCGTACGAGCCCACGACGCCGTACGACGCCACGACGTCGTACGACACCACGGCGGCGTACGAAGCGGTGGCGCCGTACGAGGCGCAGAGCACCGTCGCCTCCGTGTCCGCGGCGCGTGCGGCGGGCCCCCGAAGCTCGCGCGCCGCGCGGCGGCGGAGGGAGGCCGAGCAGCGGCGTGGCCGGCGCAGGGCCGTCGTCGCGGCGGGCATGGCGGTCGTGGCGGTGACCGGTGGCGCCTTCTATCTGAACGCCGGCCCCGACGGGGAGGGAGACGCGGTGGACGCGAACCGCGCCGCCGCTCCCGGTCCCGACCTCGCCGGCGGGCAGGATCCGACCACGCTCCTGGAGTCCCCCTCCGCCTCGGCGTCGGCCTCGGCATCGGCGAGTGCGACGGCGACTCCGTCGGCCCGTCCGAGCCGCACCGCGAAGGCCACGCCGTCGAAGACGGCGGCCCCACGCACCTCGTCGCCCTCGGCGAAGCCCAAGCCCAAGCCGAAGCCGAAGGTGACGCAGACGACCGCCCCCACCGGCTCCGACTCCACGGCCGATCAGGTCATCAGTCTGGTGAACGCCGAGCGGGCCAAGGTCGGTTGCAGTCCGCTGACGGCGAACTCGCAGCTCACCAGGGCGGCGCAGGGGCACTCCGACGACATGGCCGCCCGCGACTACTTCGACCACACCAACCCCGACGGCGCTGGGCCGGGCGAGCGCGTCACGGCCACCGGGTACCCCTGGTCGACGTACGGCGAGAACATCGCCATGGGGCAGAGCAGTCCGGAGCAGGTGATGGAGTCCTGGATGAACAGCCCGGGCCACCGGGCGAACATCCTCAACTGCGACTTCAAGGAGATAGGGATCGGCATCCACGACCAGGGCGGCCCCTACTGGACCCAGGTGTTCGGCGCCCGCTGAGGGCGGTCGGTGTCTCCTCTGGACCCCCGGCGAGCCGACGGCTTGAATCACCCGTACCGGTCTTGTCGAGGGAGTGGGAGCACGGTGTGGGCGCGTTCGGTGAGTACCAGAACGAGATCTACCTCAACGGGTTGGGCGGGGTCCTGCCGCGATTCCCCATGACGTACGAGGGGTGGGAGGAGCGGGCGCGCGCCGCGATGTCCCCGTCGGTGTGGTCGTACGTGGCCGGAGGGGCCGGCGACGAGCACACCCAGCGGGAGAACGTCGCCGCCTTCGGCCGCCACGGCGTGATTCCGCGGATGTTCGTGGGCGCCAAGGAACGGGACCTGTCCGTCTCGATGTTCGGTCTGTCCCTGCCGTCGCCGCTGATGATGGCTCCCATCGGGGTGCTGGGCCTGTGCGCGCAGGACGGGCACGGTGACCTCGCCGCCGCGCGCGCCGCGGCGGCCACCGGCGTGCCGATGATCGCCTCGACGCTGTCGGTGGACCCGCTGGAGGACGTCGCCGCCGCGTTCGGCCCGACCCCCGGGTTCTTCCAGCTCTACACGCCCACGGACCGGGACCTGGCCGCCAGCCTGGTGGAGCGGGCGGAGAAGGCCGGATTCCGGGGCATCGTGGTCACCCTGGACACCTGGGTGACCGGATGGCGCCCGCGGGACCTCGCGACGAGCAACTTCCCCCAGTTGAGGGGGCACTGCCTGGCGAACTACACCAGCGACCCGGTCTTCCGCGCGGCCCTCGCCCAGCCCCCGGAGGAGAACACCGGCGCGGCGGTGCTGCACTGGGCGGGTGTTTTCGGCAACCCGCTGACCTGGGACGACCTCCCCTGGTTGCGTTCGCTGACCTCGCTCCCGCTGATCGTGAAGGGCCTCTGCCACCCCGAGGACGTGCGCCGGGCCAGGGCCGGGGGAGTGGACGGCGTCTACTGCTCCAACCACGGCGGCCGGCAGGCCAACGGCGGCCTCGCCGCACTCGACGCGCTGCCCGGGGTCGTCGAGGCGGCCGACGGGCTGCCCGTGATCTTCGACTCGGGCGTCCGCAGCGGAACGGACGTCGTCAAGGCACTCGCCCTCGGCGCGACCGCCGTCGCCGTGGGCCGCCCGTACGCCTACGGCCTCGCCCTCGGCGGCGTCGACGGCCTGGTGCACGTCCTGCGCTCGCTCCTCGCCGAGGCGGATCTCCTCATGGCGGTCGACGGCTATCCGACCCTCGCCGACCTCACGCCGGAGGCCCTGCGCCGGGTCGGATGACGGGGTGCCTCAGGTGCCCGGGGCGCGGGGCGTGAGCTGGAAGTCGAAGGCAAGAGTGCCGGGGTCGAGGGCGGTCGCGCCGCCGTCCACCGTGAGGACCGCTCCGTTGACGAACGACGCGGCCGGGGAGAGCAGCCACGCGATCGCCTCGGCGACCTCGCGGGGCTCACCGGGGCGGCCGGTCGGGAGCACGCGCGTCACCTCGCGGTACGCCGCGTCGACGCTGTCGAGGCCCGCCTCGTCGGCGAAGCGGCTCATCCGGCGGTCCGCCATGTCCGTGCGCACCCAGCTCGGGCACACCGTGTTGGCGCGCAGGCCGGCCGCCCCGTAGTCCACCGCGAGCGAGCGGCAGAGCTGTAGGAGGGCCGCCTTGGACGTCGCGTAGGCCGCGTTGCCGACGCCGTTGCGCAGGGCGGAGACCGAGGCCACGGCGACCACCGCGCCCCGCGCCTCGAGCAGGTGCGGGAGCGCGGCGCGCAGCAGGTGGAAGGGGCCGGTGAGATTGGTCCGCAGCACCGCGTCCCAGTCGTCGAGCGTCACCTCGCCCACGCCGCCGCCCCGCCCGATGCCGGCGTTGAGGACCACCCCGTCGAGGCGGCCGTGCGCGCCGACCGCCGCGTCGACGAGCGCGCGCACAGCGTCCGGGGCGCTGATGTCGGACGGGACGGCCAGCGCCCCGGTCTCCTCGGCGACGAGCCGCAGGGGTTCGGGGCGGCGTCCGGAGACCACGACGTGGTGACCGGCCTCGGCGAGCAGCCGGGCCGTCGCCGCCCCGATGCCCGTTCCGCCGCCGGTCACGAGGTACACACGCTGATTCGCCATCGGTCGTCGGGCCCCTGTGGTCGTGGTTGTCGCGTAGCCGCCTTCCCGCCGATCAGTTGATCACATCGCGGGGAGCCCGGGTCAGGGCTTTTCCGGGGTCAGCAGGACGAAGTCCGCGTTCGACGGGTCCACGCACACGGCCAGCCGCCCGACGCCCTCGGCGTCGTCCGGGCCCATCTGGACCGTTCCGCCGTTCGCCTTCACCCGGGCGACCGCCGCGTCGCAGTCGTCGACGTCGAAGACCGGGTGCCAGTACGGCTTGCCGCTGTTCAGGGTGAGGTCCTCGGCGCGCATGCCCATGATGCCGCCCTGCATCCGCTCCTCGGCCAGGCCCGCAGGGGTGACCAGGGAGTACGTACCGCCGCCGCCCGGCAGTTCCATGTCGCTGTACCACCAGCCGAGGACGTCGGTGTAGAAGCGCTTGGCCGCCGCCGCGTCGGTGGTGTACAGCTCCGTCCAGGAGAGCGAGCCGGGCGCGTCCACCAGCTCCACCCCGCTGTTCGTACCGGGCTGCCAGGCGGCGAACTGCCCGCCCAGCGGGTCGGTGAACTGCGCCATCCGGCCCCACTCGTCGAGGTCCATCGGAGCGACCCGGACCTTCCCGCCCGCCTGCTCGACCGCCCGGGTCGTGGCGTCCACGTCCTCGACGCTGTAGTAGATCATCCAGGCCGAGCGCGCTCCCGCCTCGGTGAGCTTGCCGAGCCCCGCGACGATCTTGCCGTCCTTGCGGAACATCCCGCCTTCCATCTCCTCGCCGCCTCCGCCGGTCTCCCCGGCGTCACCGGCCTCCATGGCCTCGTACTCCCAGCCGAGCACGGAGCCGTAGAAGGCCGCAGCGGCCGGTACGTCGGGTGCCCCGAGGTCGAGCCAGCAGGGGGTGCCGGGAACGGGGTCGGTGGTGATCATGGTTCTTCCCTTCCGAGACGGTCTGTCGCCAGCCTTGCACCGGGGCGTCGGTCGCGCACGACGGGCGACCGGCGATCGGCAGCCGTCCGGCGACGGTGCTGAAGGGTGGACTCCGTACGGCCCCGGAACTCATCGCGGCCCGGCACGGCCGGGTGCGTCCGGCAGGCTCGGCTTGGGCGATGGGCAGGTCGGCCGGCCCGCATTTCGTGCCTTTCGCCAGTACGGCCGTCGCTCGACGGCGGAGGAGACTCGTCGCCACGGCCGCCCGACGGCCGGATGAAACGTGCGGGAACATCCAGGGGGAACACATGACGGTGGATCAGTACGACGCGATCGGTGAGGCGTTCGAGGGGTTCAAGTCCCTGCCGCTGACGCGTTACGGCGAGGTGCCGAGCGTCCTGGGCCTGGTGGGCGACGTGACCGGCAGGTCCGTGCTCGACGTGGCGTGCGGCACCGGGTTCTACAGCCGGGAGTTCAAGCGGCGCGGCGCCACGGACGTCTTCGGTGTCGACATCTCCGTCGAGATGATCGCCGCCGCGCGGGACATCGAGCGCCGCGAGCCGCTCGGCGTGCGCTACGAGGTCGGCGACGTGGCCGAACTCGACGCTCCCGAAGGCGGCTTCGACCTCGCGCTCGCCGTGCAGTGTCTCAACTACGCCGAGGACATCGCGACGATGGAGCGGATGTGCCGCAACATCCACCGCAGCCTGGTGCCGGGGGGCGAGTTCTTCGTGTTCGCCCAGAAGCCCGACTACGCGTTCGACTGCGCCTCCCTGGAGACGTACGGATTCCGCTGCGAGCCGACCGGCGAGGAGGGCGGGACCGGCCCGCGGGTGCGGGTCACGGCGCTCCTCGAACCGCAGCCGATCTCCATCGTCGCCAACTGCCCGCGCCGCGAGGTCTACGAGGAGTCCCTGCGGGCGGCCGGGTTCAGTGAGCTGGAGTGGGTGCCGCTGCAGGTGTCCGAGGAGGGCATCCGCGCGTTCGGCGAGGAGTTCTGGGCCGACCTCCTGGCGAGCCCGCCGCTGGAGATGCTGCGCTGCCGCGCCTGAGCCGCCGGCCCGCCCGGCGGCCGCGGTGAGCCGCCAGGCGGGTCGGAAGGGCGTGCTCCGGAACCCGTGGCCCGTGTCAGGAACCTTTCTCGGCCGTTGGCACTCATGATCCATGGGTTCCGGAGACGGCGCGCACCGCGCGCGGACCGGCCGGAGCCTCGCGGCACACCGCTGGCCGTGTGCCGCGCAGTCGAACGAGTCGAGGAATCCACGTGCACCTGCCGTCGCAACGACGCCTTGCCGTCAGCGCCACCCTGGTCGCCGCACTCGCCGCCGGTGTCGCGCCCGCCACCAGCGCGGTCGCCGCTCCCGCCGGTCCCACCGCCGCCCGCGCCGCCACCGACCCGCTCCGCGCGGTCGACGCAGGCCCGCGCTCGCTGGGCCGGCTCCCCGACATGGAGGGTGTCGCCGCGGCGCTGAACGACGCCATGGCCAAGGGCGCCCCGGGCGCCATGGCCCGCTACACCGGACCGACGGGCGTCAAGGCGCGCGCCCTCGGGGTCCGCGACCGCGCCTCGGGCGCGGCCATGGACACCCAGGCGCGGTTCCGTATCGGCAGCGTCAGCAAGACCTTCTCCGCCGTCGTCCTGCTCCAGCTGGTGGACGAGGGCAAGATCGAGCTCGACCAGCCGGTCAACCGCTACCTGCCGGGGCTGCTGCCCGACGATCGCATCACGGTGCGTCACCTGCTCACCCACCGCAGCGGGTTGGCGGACTACACCAACGCCATGTTCAACCAGACGGTCCCCGGCTTCGAGGCCGTCCGCAACCGGGTCTTCAGCTACCAGGAGCTGGTGGACCTCTCCCTGAGCGAGCCGCGCACCACCGAGCCCGGCGTGGCGTACAAGTACTCGAACGCCAACTTCGTCGTCGTCGGCATGCTCATCGAGAAGCTCACCGGCAAGCCGGTGGCCCAGGAGTACGAGCGCCGCATCTTCAAGCCGCTGGGCCTGCGGAACACCTCGTACGTCCACCCCGACACCAAGATCGCCGGCCTCCAGGTGCGCGGCTACCTGCACCCCGACGAGGCCGGCGGCGCGCTCGTGGACTCCACGGAACAGACCGTGTCCTGGGCGCAGTCGGCCGGTGCGGTCATCTCCACCCCGGCGGACCTGAACACCTTCACCGGCGCGCTGATGCGGGGCCGGCTGCTGTCGCCGCGCATGCTGGAGGCGATGACGACGGTCACCCCGACCGACGCCACCAACACTCGGTTCTACGGCCTCGGCCTGCGCCGCTACGACCTCTCCTGCGGGACCCAGGTCTTCGGCCACACCGGCACCGTGCAGGGCTTCTACACCTACGCCTTCTCGACGCGTGACGGCCGCCGCAGCCTCTCCGCGATGGCGAACACCTCCAACCGCGGCGAGGCCAACACCGCGCTCGGCGCCTCGCTGGAGGCCGCCTTCTGCGGCAAGAAGCCGGCCCCGGCGGCGAAGTCCACGTCCCGCGCGGCCACGCTCGACGCCCAGGCGCCGGCGGCGCTCCCGGCCGAGCAGGACCTGCCCGAGAACCGCTGATCCACGGGCGCGTGCCCGGGTGCGTCCCGGGCCGCGCCCACGGACCGGCCCCGAGGGCCGCCGCGTCCCCAGTGACCGGCGGCCCTTGCCCGTACCCGGGCTGATGGCTGGAGACAGCTAGAGCCAGCCCGCCCGCTGGGCCTGGAGCGCGAGCTGGAAGCGGTTCGCCGCGCCGAGGCGGGCCATCAGGATCTGGAGGCGGCGGAAGAGCGTGCGCCGGCTGATCCCCAGCTCGCGGGCGACCGCCTCGTCGCTCGCGCCGCCCGCGAGGAGCCACAGCAGGCGCCGGTCGGCGGGGGGAAGCCCGCCCGGGCGGGTGGTACGGCCGTGGAACGGCAGGGCGCTGCGCCAGGACTCCTCGAACAGCGCCACCAGGGCCGAGAGCAGCCCGCACGGCTGCACCACCAGCATCGTGTGGTGCACGTCCGCCTCCCGGATCGAGAGCGACACCAACGCGTACGCCTCGTCGATGATCACCAGCTTGACCGGTACCGACGGCAGCACCCGGGCCTGCTCGCCGGCCTCGCCGGCCGGTTCGATGGCCTCGCTCAGCCGGCCCGGGTACTCCAGCGACTCGCGCGAGTAGATGACGCGCTGGGTCACCCCGCGCGCCAGCGTGGCCAGCGCGTCGTCCGTCGCTCCCGGGGTGGGGAAGTACGGCGGCGACTCGAACTGCCGGATCTGCTCGCGGGCGCTCGCCCACGCCTGGCGCAGCCGGGGACCGACCGCCTCCCCCGTGACGACCTCCACCAGCGGGGCGTCGTACGCCGCGAGCCGCCGCCGCCGGAACGACTCGAAGGCGCCGCCGACCGCGAGCCGGGACGCCTCCAGCTCGGCCGCCCGGTGCCGGGCCAGGATCTCCAGACCGGCCGCCGGCGGCACCGGGGCCACCCCGTCCGCGCCCTCGGCCGCCGTGCCGGCCAGACCCGCGTCGGCCAGTTCGCCGTAGGCCGCCGCGAACTCCTCGCCGCCCAGCCCGGTCGCCTCCCCGATCGCGTCCAGCGGCGCGGGTGCCAGGTCGAGGAGCGCCAGATAGACCCGCACGGCGGGCTCGCCGACGCCGAGCAGCCGGAGCGCCTCACCGAGTTTCGCGTTCGTCATGCCTCGCATTATCGGCAGCGCCGCGTGGCCGATCAGTGCCACTGGCACTCCTGAGCACCCGGCGCCCGCCCCGGGGGCTACCGTCCGTCCGCGACGGCACCGCACGGACGAAGGGACCTGACATGGCCAAGGGCCGGAAGAACGGTCTGTACACGGAGATCTCCGACGAGCTCTCCGCCCTCATGCGCACGGGCTGGGCGGACACCGAACGGCACGACCTGGAGCCGGACGAGCAGGCCCCGTACGCGGCCCGCCGCAGGGCCGCCCTCTCCGCGCGCTTCCCCGGCGAGCGGCTCGTGATCCCCTCCGGCAACCTCAAGGTCCGCTCGAACGACGACACCTACCCCTTCCGCCCGTACACCGGCTATGTGCACATGACCGGCGACCAGGCACGGGACGGCGCCCTCGTCCTCGAACCCCGCGCCGACGGCGGCCACGACGCGTACTGCTACCAGCTGCCCCGGGACGGCCGGGACGACGACGAGTTCTGGACCGGGCCCACGGCCGAGCTGTGGATGGGCCGCCGCCGCTCCCTCGCCGAGTCCGCGCGGGTCCTCGGCCTGGACTGCCGCGACGTCCGCACGGCGGCCCGCGACCTCGCGACCGCCGCCTCCGTCCCGACCCGGATCGTCCGCGGTGTCGACCCGGCCCTGGAGGCCGCCGTCACCAGCGACGCGGAGCGCGACGAGGAACTGGAGGAGGCGCTGAGCGACCTCCGGCTCGTGAAGGACGCGTGGGAGCTGGCCGAGATGCGCAAGGCCGTGGACTCCACCGTGCGCGGCTTCACCGACGCGATAGGCGAGCTGTCCCGCGCCGTCGCCTCCTCCGAGCGCTGGATCGAGGGCACCTTCTTCCGTCGCGCCCGGTTGGAGGGCAACTCCGTCGGCTACGGCTCGATCTGCGCGGCCGGCGAGCACGCCACGATCATGCACTGGACGGACAACGACGGCCCGGTGCGCCCGGGGGAGCTGCTCCTGTTCGACGCCGGGGTGGAGACCCGTACCCTCTACACCGCCGACGTCACGCGCACGCTGCCGATCAGCGGCACGTTCTCTCCCGTGCAGCGGAAGGTCTACGACGCCGTCTACGAGGCGCAGGAAGCGGGCTTCGCCGCCGTGAAGCCGGGCGCCGCCTACCGCGACTTCCACGAGGCGTCCCAGCGGCACCTCGCGGCCCGGCTCGTCGAGTGGGGCTTCATCGAGGGGCCCGCCGAGCGCGCGTACGCCCTCGGTCTGCAGCGCCGCTTCACCATGGCCGGGACCGGCCACATGCTCGGTCTCGACGTCCACGACTGCGCGCAGGCCCGCAACGCCGAGTACGTCGACGGGGTCCTGGAGCCCGGCATGGTGCTCACCGTCGAGCCCGGCCTGTACTTCCAGGCCGACGACCTCACCGTGCCCGAGGAGTGGCGGGGCATCGGCGTCCGGATCGAGGACGACCTGGTCGTGACGGCCGACGGGCACGAGAACCTGTCGGCGGGCCTGCCGCGCACGGCGGACGAGGTCGAGGCGTGGATGGCCCGGACGGCGGGCTGAGCGTCGTCCGCGGGTGAGCCCGTGCGGCGGTTGTCCACAGGTTCACCCGACCGGGACGGGAGTGTCGGCCGCCCCCGTTAGGCTTCTGGAATGGTCCTTCCGGAAGCTTCCCCCGCGACCCCCTCCGAGGCGTCGGAGGTGCTGCACCGTGTCTTCGGCTACAGCTCCTTCCGCGGCGCCCAGCAGGAGATCGTCGAGCAGGTCGTCGGGGGCGGCGACGCTCTCGTCCTGATGCCCACCGGCGGCGGCAAGTCGCTCTGCTACCAGATCCCGGCGCTGGTCAGACCGGGCACGGGCGTCGTGATCTCACCGCTGATCGCGCTGATGCAGGACCAGGTGGACGCGCTCACCGCCCTCGGTGTGCGGGCCGGATTCCTCAACTCCACGCAGGAGCCGTACGAGCGGCAGTCGGTCGAGCAGGCCTTCCTCGCCGGTGAGCTCGACCTGCTCTACCTGGCCCCCGAGCGGCTGCGTTCGGAGGGGACGCAGCGGCTCCTCGACCGGGGCACGGTGTCGCTCTTCGCGATCGACGAGGCGCACTGCGTCGCCCAGTGGGGCCACGACTTCCGGCCCGACTACCTCGCCCTGTCGATGCTGCACGAGCGCTGGCCGAAGGTGCCGAGGATCGCGCTGACCGCGACGGCGACGGAGGCCACCCACGCCGAGATCGCGGCCCGGCTGGGGCTCCAGGAGGCCCGGCACTTCGTCGCGAGCTTCGACCGGCCGAACATCCAGTACCGCATCGTCCCGAAGAACAACCCGCTCAAGCAGGTCCTGGAGCTGATCCGCACCGAGCACGACGGGGACGCGGGAGTCGTGTACTGCCTCTCCCGCTCCTCCGTGGAGAAGACTGCCGCCTTCCTGGTGGAGCAGGGCATCGACGCCCTGCCGTACCACGCGGGCATGGACGCCCGGACGCGCGCGGCGAACCAGGCCCGCTTCCTGCGCGAGGACGGTGTCGTGATCGTCGCGACGATCGCCTTCGGCATGGGCATCGACAAGCCGGACGTCCGGTTCGTCGCCCACCTCGACCTGCCGAAGTCGGTCGAGGGGTACTACCAGGAGACCGGCCGGGCAGGCCGCGACGGCGAGCCGGCCACGGCCTGGCTGGCGTACGGACTGCAGGACGTGGTCCAGCAGCGCAAGCTCATCGAGGGCTCCGAGGGCGACGAGACGCACCGCCGGTCCCTGGCCACGCACCTCGACGCGATGCTCGCGCTCTGCGAGACGGTCGACTGCCGCCGGGTCCGGCTGCTCGCCTACTTCGGGCAGCAGGGCGAACGCTGCGGCAACTGCGACACCTGCCTGACCCCGGCCGAGTCCTGGGACGGCACGGTCCCGGCGCAGAAGCTGCTGTCCACGGTCTGGCGGCTGGCGAAGGAGCGGCGCCAGAAGTTCGGCGCCGGCCAGATCATCGACATCCTGCAGGGCAAGCGGACGGCCAAGGTCATCCAGTTCGACCACGACGGCCTGTCGGTCTTCGGCGTCGGTGCCGATCTGTCCACCGCCGAGTGGCGCGGGGTCGTCCGCCAGCTCCTCGCGCAGGGGCTCCTCGCGGTGGAGGGCGACTACGGAACGCTCGTGCTGACCGAGGCGAGCGGAGAGGTGCTCGGCGGCCGCCGCGAGGTCCCGATGCGGAAGGAGAAGGCGCCCGCCGCGAGCTCCCGTACGAAGGAGAGCGGTTCGCGTGCGGGGAAGGGCGCCCGTGTGCCGGTCGACCTGCCGGCCGAGGCCGTCCCCGTCTTCGAGGCACTGCGGGCCTGGCGGGCCGCGACGGCGCGCGAGCAGGGCGTTCCGGCGTACGTCGTCTTCCACGACGCGACGCTGCGGGAGATCGCGACGCTGTCCCCCACGACCGTCCAGGAGCTGGGCACCGTCGGCGGCGTGGGCGAGGCGAAGCTCGCCAAGTACGCCCAGGGCGTCCTCGACACCCTGGCCGAGAGCCGCGCCCCCGGGGCGGCGGCGGCCGCCGCCCCGGAGTCACAGCCGACGGTCGCGTCGCCCCCGGCGCCCGCGGCATCCCCGAGGCCCGCGTCGCCCGCGGCGCCCCGAGCGGCGTTCGACGAGGAGCCGCCGCCCTTCGACCCGGAGGAGGAGCCGCCCTGGGACGACTGGGAGTGAGCGCCCCGGGCGGTCTCCGGTGGTCGGGGCCGGCCGTGTCGGGACTGACCGCGTCGGGCCGGCCGAGTCGGGCCGGCCGTCAGGGACGGTCGGCGAGGAGCGCTCCGGGGGAGGGGAAGTACTCCTCCGCCGCGACCTCCTGGCCCGCCTCGGTGCGTAACCGGCCGAGCACCAGGCCGGGTTCGGCCGCCGTGGCGGACCTCGGCCCCGTGACGATCACGACGCCCTCGTCCTCCCGGTGGACCACCAGGCCGGGGGCGCCGGAGTAGGTGCCCTGGGAGACCCGTGCCCCGAGCAGTTCGAGCCGCCGCCCGTCGTGGTGGGTGTAGGCCGTCGGGAAGAGATGGCGCCGGTCCTCGACGAGCCGGGCGATCTCCGCGGCCGGACGCGTCCAGTCGATCCGGCCGTCCTCGACGGAGCTCGCACGGGCGGGTGTCTCGTACCGCGGCTGCTCGTGCACCACGCCGGCCGGGGCGGGTTCGAGGTGCCGGTGGACACGGCGGAGCAGCGAGCCGAGCAGCTCGCGTTCCTCCGCGCTCAGCGGCGCCAGGACCTCGTCGTCGGTCGACGCGATCTCCGCGTTGAGCGCCCCGAGAAAGGCCCTGCCGGCCGGGGTCAGGCGTACGACCACGCGGCGCCGGTCCGCCGGATCCCGGCCGCAGTCGACATGGCCCGTCTTCACCAGATCGTTGACGATCTTCACCAGGTCGCTGGCGTTCATGTCGAGCCGGGCCGCGAGGACCGTCTTCATCTGCGGGCCCAGATCGGCGACCATCGCCATCACCGTCAGGTGCCACAGGCGGAGTCCGTGCGCCGAGAGCTTCTCGGTGAGTCTGCGGCGGGCGGCCTTGCCGAGCGCGTACAGCAGGTAGGCGTTGAGGTTCAGCACGCTGGGCGGTGTCGTGCTCAAGGAGCGCGGGCCCAAGGGGTGCGAGGCGCCGCCCAGTTCGGCCGGTCCGCCGGACCGCGCGAGCCCCTCTCGGTTCGCGGGCCCCTCCTGCTGTTGCTCCGCGTGTCCCGTCGGCTCCGCGGGTCCCGCGGGCACAGGGGGCTCTCCGGGACGCGCGGGTCCGGAGGGGGACGGGGCGGCGGCCAGGAGGGCGGAGAAGCCGCCCGGAGCGGAGTCGCTGGTCAGATCGGCCTCGGCGAGCGAGCTGAAGACCCGCGCCCAGTCCGTCGGGACGTTCGATATGCCGACGACGGCGAACCTGGTGCCGTTCGCGTCGTGAGCGGTGCCGGAGGTCACCCGGTGTTCCATGGATTTTCCTGTTCCCCGTACGAGTTAGGTGAACCTAACCCAGTCATTCCGTGTGGAGCCGACGCCCCCAGGACCGTCTGGGGGCGCCGGAGTTCGGGAGGTCAGGGGCGGCTGGTGAGGTAGCCGCCCATGGAGGTGAAGTACTCCGTCGCGGGCAGCTCCCGGCCGTCCTCGGTCCGCACGCGGGTGATCGCCAGGCCGTGGTTGCGGCCCGTGCGGGCGTCGGCGCCGGCGACGATCACGACGCCCTCGCCCTCGCGGTAGAAGATCCGGCCGGGCGTGCCGCCGTAACGGCCCTCGGAGACCACGGCCGAGAGGATCTCGAGGCGCTTGCCCTTGTGGAAGGCGAAGGCCGCCGGGTACGGCGCGGACTGGGCGCGCACCAGGCGCTCCAGGACGTCGGCGGGCCAGTCCCAGTTGACCCGGATGTCTTCCTCGGAGCGCTTGTGGAAGAAGCTGGCCTGCGAGCGGTCCTGCTTGGTGAACTCGGTCTGCCCGGAGGCGATCAGGCCCAGCGCGCCGATCGTGACGGGGGCGATGAGGTCGACCGTCTTGTGGAACAGGTCGGTGGCGGTGTCGGTGGGGCCGATCGGCACCGCGCGCTGGTCGACGATGTCGCCCGCGTCGAGCACCTCGTCCATCATGTGGGCCGTGACGCCGACTTCGGACTCGCCGTTGATCATCGCCCAGATGATGGGGGAGAAGCCGGCGTACTTGGGCAGCAGGGAGTCGTGGATGTTCAGCGTGCCGTGCCGGGGCAGCGTGTAGATCCGCGGCGGGATCCAGGTGCGCCAGTTGTTGGCCACGATGATGTCCGGGTCGGCGTCCTTGAGCGCCTGGAACAGCTCCTCGTCGTCGGGCCTGTTGCGGATGACGACCGGAACGCCGTGCTCCTCGGCCAGATCGGCGACCGAGTCGCTCCAGATCTTCTCGTACGCGTGCTCGCTCTTGGGGTGCGTCACGACCATCACCACGTCGTGCTCGGAGTCCAGGAGTGCTTTCAGGGTGGCGTGCCCCCAGGTCTGGTAACCGAACATGACGACCCGCATGGGGTTCCTCCTCAGAAGAGCGAATGACCGCGCCAAGTAAAGCAAGGCTTACCTAAGGATGCAACGGGCCCTCATTTCAAGGACGTTCACCGCCGTCATCTCTCGCTTGTCCGTTTTGCCCAGTCGACAGTTCAAGCCAGGTCAGGTTAGCTTTACCTAAGTTCGGCTGGCCGAGGTCCACGGCGAGGTCGGCACACCGTCTTTTCATCCACGCCTCACTGGCGGCTGTCCCGCACGATGGGAGTGACATGTCACAGGTTCTTCCTGGCGACACACCTCTGGTTCATGACCTCATAGGCATCGGCTTCGGGCCGTCCAACGTGGCCATGGCGATCGCGCTGAGCGAGCACAACGCTCGCGTCGGCAGGCAGGAGGCGGTCACTGCTCACTTCTTCGAGCGCCAGGCGAGCTTCGGCTGGCACCGCGGCATGCTCATCGACGACGCCACCATGCAAGTCTCCTTCCTCAAGGACCTGGTGACGCTCCGTAACCCGTCGAGCGAGTACACCTTCCTGCGCTATCTGCAGAGCAAGGGCCGGCTGATCGACTTCGTCAACCACAAGAACCTCTTCCCGCTCCGCGTCGAGTTCCACGACTACTTCGAGTGGGCCGCGGCCAAGGTCGACGACATGGTCTCCTACGGCCACGAGGTCGTCTCCGTCGAGCCCGTGGTGCGCGACGGCGTGGTGGAGTACCTCGACGTCACCGCCCGCTCCGGCACCGAGACCGTGGTCCACCGGGCCCGAAACCTCGTCATCGGTACGGGACTTCGCCCGCTGATGCCGGAGGGCGTCGAGCGGACCGAGCGGGTCTGGCACAACTCCGACCTGCTCGCCAAGGTGGACGGCCTCGAGGGCACCGACCCCCGCCGCTTCATCGTCGTCGGCGCCGGCCAGAGCGCCGCGGAGAACGTGGCGTACCTGCACCGCCGCTTCCCGCAGGCCGAGATCTGCGCGGTCTTCTCCCGCTACGGCTACAGCCCCGCGGACGACAGCAGCTTCGCCAACCGGATCTTCGACCCGGCCGCCGTCGACGAGTACTACACGGCGCCCGACGACATCAAGCGCCGCCTGATGGACTATCACGGAAACACCAACTACTCGGTCGTGGACATCGATCTGATCGACGACCTGTACCGGCAGGCGTACCAGGAGAAGGTGCTCGGCAACGAGCGCCTGCGCTTCCTCAACATCTCCCGGCTGACGGGCGTCGAGGAGGCCGGGGACACCGTCAGGGCCACCGTCACCTCCCTCGTCACCGGCGAGGAGAACGTCCTCGACGCCGACGTGGTCGTCCTCGCCACCGGCTACAGCCAGGCCGAACCGCTCGGCCTCCTCGGCGACGTCGCCGAGCGCTGCCACCGCGACGGGCAGGGCCGGGTCCGGGTCGAGCGGGACTACCGGATCGCGACCGACCCCGAACTGCACTGCGGCATCTACCTGCAGGGCGGCACCGAGCACACCCACGGCATCACGTCGTCGCTGCTCTCCAACACCGCGATCCGGGTCGGCGAGATCCTCGACTCGATCCTGGGCCGGAAGCCGGAGCCCGCAGCGGGCGTGGCCCACCAGGTCGCCGACGGCATCGGCTCGGTCCGCTGATCCCACAGGGCTGCTGACGCACCGTCGGTCGACTCGGCCGGCCCGTCCTGCGCGGCCGTGGAAGGGCCTCTCCTCCCCAGGGCCCTTCCACGGCCGACGGCCCCCACCCAAGCCCCCACTCGCTCCACCCGCCGCCTCGCGTCGTCGTACGCGGCGGGCGGGGCACGCACTGTGTCATCCCCGTGAAAGGAACATCCGTGTCCACTGGTACGCGCCCCGCTCTGACGCGCTTCGTCAGATACGTCCCCAGGGTGGCCGTCGCCACCGTCGCCGCGCTCGCGCTGTCCGCCTGTGGGGGTGGCGGCGAGAAGACGGAGTCCAAGCCCTCGGGCGAGGCGAAGCCCTCCGCGTCCACCGCCTTCCCGGTGACCGTGGAGCACAAGTACGGCAGCACGACGATCGAGGCGGAGCCGAAGAAGGTCGTCACCCTGGGCCTGTCGGACCAGGACGCGGTTCTGGCGCTCGGGATCAAGCCGGTCGGAGCGGTGGACTGGTTCAAGGAGACCCCGTACGGCAAGTGGCCGTGGGCGAAGGACAAGTGGGGGACCACGAAGCCGGAGATCGTCGGCGAGCGCGACGAGTACAACATCGAGAAGATCGCGGCGCTCAAGCCCGACCTGGTGATCGCCCAGTACTCGGGCATGAAGAAGGAGCAGTACGACACGCTCTCCAAGTTCACCAAGGTCGTCGCGCAGCCCAAGGACCTCCCCGACTACGGAGCCTCCTGGCAGGTCATGACGCGGCAGATCGGCAAGTCCCTCGGCAAGTCCGCCGAGACCGAGAAGCTGATCACCGACATCGACGCCCGCTTCAAGGCCGTCCGTGACAAGCACCCCGAGTTCGCGACGAAGACCATCGCCGTCGCCGACAGCTTCGAGGCCGGCAAGTACTCCGCCTTCACCAAGACCGACCCGAAGGCGATCTTCTTCAACGAACTCGGCTTCAAGCTGAAGCCCGAGATCGACACCCTGGCCAAGCCGGGCTGGAACGTCGCCGAGCTGAGTGCCGAGAAGCTGAACGTGCTCGACGTCGACCGCCTCGTCTGGGTCACCTCCAGCACCGAGGCCAACGAGCGCATCAAGGCCGAGCCGCTCTACAAGAAGCTCAAGGTCAACCAGGAGAAGCGCGACCTGTTCGTGCCCTACCAGGACCCGGACATCGGCGCGGCGTTCTCCTTCAACACCGTCCTGTCGATCCCGTACGCCATCGACGAGGTCGAGCCGCTGATCGCGGCCATCAAGTAAACGCCGGCACTCCGGCATCCCGCCCGTACGCCGAGCTCTCGCGGACGGGCGGGCCTCACTGACGTACCACCAGGGAAAGGCCCATTCGAACGATGTTTGACGTCGCGTCGGACCGGACGTCCGCTTCCGGAACACCCGTCACCGGCGGGCAGTCCGGCATCTGGCTGGCCCAGCAGATCGACCCGGACAGCTCCGCCTACAACATCGTGTTCGCCCTGGACCTGCGAGGCGACGTCGACCTCGACCGCCTCGCCGCCGCCGTGCGCCAGTCCGTCGACGAGGCCGAGAACCTGCACGTGCGCGTCACGGCCGAGCACGGCACACCCCGTCAGACGGCCCACCGCACCCCCTACGACCTGCCCGTCGTCGACCTGCGCGGCGCCGAGGACCCCGCGCGTGAGGCCGAGGCCTGGATGGCCGCCGACCGCGAGCGCACTCTGGACCTCGCCCGGGACACCCTCTTCGGCCACGCCCTGCTGCGCCTCGCCGACGACCACGTCCTCTGGTACCAGCGCTACCACCACATCGTCACCGACGGCATGGGCGTCGCACTCGTCACCCGCCGGGCCGGCCGGCTGTACACCGCGGGCGACGACGCCCCCGCGCCCCGCGACTGGGCGCTCGACCGGCTCGTCGACGCCGACCGCGCCTACCGCGCCTCCACCGCCCACCAGGACGACCGGGCCTACTGGCTGGACCGGATGGCCCACCGCGCCGAACCCGTCCGCCTCGTCGAACGCGCTCCGCTGCCGATGACCCGGCGGCTGCGTCGCACCTCGGAGCTGCCCGCCGAGCTGACCGGACGCCTCCACGCTGCCGCCGAGCGCGCCGGCACCCGCGTCTCCCGCGTCCTGGTCGCGTCCGTGGCCGCCTACCTCCACCGGGTCAGCGGCGAGCAGGACCTCGTCCTCGGCCTGCCGATCGCCGCCCGCCAGGACCCCGCCTCCGCCGAGATCCCCGGCATGGTGTCGAACATCGTGCCGCTCCGCCTGGCCGTCCGCCCCGGCACGACCGGCACCGAACTCCTCACCGCCGTCCGGCACGCGGTCGGCGAGGCGGTCGCCCACGGGCGCTACCGCGCCGAGGACCTGGCCAGGGAGCTGGGCCTCGCCGACGGCGTCAACGAACTCGTCGGCCCCACCGTCAACGTCCTGCCCCGCCCCGAGGACCTCCGCTTCGGCGACCACGCGACCGAACTCGAACCGGTCTGGCTCGGTCCGGTCAGCGATCTGGCCGTCAGCTTCGCCGAGTGCGACGGCGGGCGCGGCCTGCGCGTCCACCTCGACGCCGACGCGGCCGTCTGCGACGCGGAGGCCCTCCGGGGCCACGAGACGCGCCTGCTCGCCGTCCTCGACGCCTTCTCGCAGGACCTCGACCGCCCGGTCGGCCACATCGAGCTGACCTCGCCCGCGGAACGGTCCCTGCTCCTCGACGAGTTCGGTGTCGCACCGTGCGAGTCTCCCGAACTGACCTGGCCCGAGGCCTTCGAGCGGCAGGTCCGCCGTACCCCCGACGCCACCGCCCTCGTCTGCGAGGAGGTGGAGCTGACGTACGCCGAACTCGACGCGCGCGCCAACCGGCTTGCCCGGCTGCTGCTCGCCCGGGGCGTCGTCGCCGAGGACGTCGTCGCCGTCGCCGTCCCGCGCTCCGCCGAACTGGTCGTCTCCCTGCTCGCCGTCATGAAGACCGGCGCCGCCTACCTGCCGCTGGACGCCGACCACCCGCAGGACCGGATCGCCTACATGCTCGCCGACGCGGGCGCCCGCACGGTCCTCACCACGTACGAGCTGTCCGCCGCGCTCCCGGACGCCCCCGGCGTCACCCACCTGCTGCTCGACGACCCGTCGGTGGCCGCCGAGTGCGCCGCACTCGACGGCGCCGACCTGGATGTGGCGATCGCGCTCGACCAGGCCGCGTACGTCATCTACACCTCGGGCTCCACCGGCCGGCCCAAGGGCGTCGTCGTCTCCCACGACGGCGTCGGCAGCCTCGTCGCCACCGCCACCGAACGCATCGGCATCACCGCCGAGAGCCGCGTCGTCCAGTTCGCCTCCGTCGGCTTCGACGTGACGGTCTGGGACCTCATCATGTCGCTGTGCGTCGGCGGCCGGATCATCGTCGTGCCCACCGAGCGCCGCGTCGCCGGGCCCGCCCTCACCGACTACATCGCCCGCCACCGCGCCACCCACATGATCCTCCCGCCGTCCCTGGTCTCCGCCCTGCCGCAGGAGTGCGAGCTGCCTGACGGCGCGGTCCTGATCGTCGGCACCGAAGCGGTCCCGAGCGAGCTGATCGCCCGCTGGAACGGACGGCTCCAGGTCGTCGTCGCCTACGGCCTCACCGAGGCCACCGTCAACTCCACGCTCTGGGTCGCCACGCCCGACCGGCCCGGTCCCGCGCCCATCGGCCAACCCGACCCCAACACCCGCGCCTACGTCCTGGACTCCGCGCTCCGGCTCGTGCCCGTGGGCGCCGAGGGCGAGCTGTACGTCGCCGGGCGCGGTCTCGCCCGCGGCTACCTCGGCCGCCCCGGCCTCACCTCCGAGCGCTTCGTCGCCGACCCGTACGCGGAGGAGCCCAGCGCGCGGATGTACCGCACGGGTGACCGCGTCCGCTGGGGCGCCGACGGCAACCTGGAGTTCCTCGGCCGCTCCGACGGCCAGATCAAGATCCGCGGCCACCGCATCGAGCCCGGCGAGGTCGAGAGCGCCTTCATGGCCTGCGACGGCATCGCCCAGGCCGCCGTCCTGGTCCGCGAGGACCACCGCGCCGCCAAGCGCCTCGTCGCCTACCTGGTCGCCGAGGCCGGTACGGACCCCGAGGCCGCCGTCGCCGCGGCCCGGACCCGGATCGCCGAGGCGCTGCCGGACTACATGGTCCCCTCCGCCGTCGTACGCCTCGAAGGACCGCTGCCCCTGACGCCCAACGGCAAGCTCGACGCCCGGGCGCTGCCCGAGCCCCGGTGGACCGCGACGACCGGCGGCGACGCGCCCACCACGCCCGCCGAGACCGCGCTCGCCGCGCTCTTCGCCGAGGTGCTCCGGCTGCCGTCGGTCGGCGTCCACGACAGCTTCTTCGAGCTCGGGGGCGACAGCATCGTCGCCATCCAGCTGGTCAACCGCGCCCGCGAGGCAGGGCTCGCGATCACCCCGCGCGACGTCTTCCGGCAGCGGACCGTGGCGTCGCTCGCCCGGACCGCCGACGCGGCCGAGGCCCCCGCGGACGCTCCCCGTACCGTCGTGCTCGACGAGGACGCGCTGCCGGTCTCCCCGCTCCAGGAAGGTTTCTTCTTCCACGCGGAGTTCGACCGCGACTCCGCCGACCTCTACGTCGTCCAGGAGCTGATCGACCTCGGGGGCCTCGTCGACCCGGCGCGGCTCCGCGACGCGCTCCAGCTCCTCCTCGACCGGCACCCGCTGCTGCGCGCCGCGTTCCGCCAGCTGCCCGGCGGCCAGGTCGTCCAGCGCGTCGCCGACCGGGCCGAACTGCCCTGGAGCGAGGCCGACACCGCACACACCCCGCTCGCGGAGGTGCTGCGGCGGGACCGCGCGGAGGGCTTCGACCTCGCCACACCGCCGCTGATGCGGGCCACCCTCCTCCGGGACGGGCAGCGCCACCGGCTGCTGCTCACCCTGCACCACATCATCGCCGACGGCTGGTCGGTCTCCGTCCTGCTCCGCGAACTCACCTCCGCCTACCGGGGCGACGCCCTGCCCGAGCCGCCCGCGCCCGAGCCGTACCTGACCTGGCTGGCGAGCCGGGACCTCGACGCGGCCCGCGAGGCATGGCGGGTTGCCCTCGCCGGCCTGGACGGCCCGACCCGGCTGCCCGCGCTCGCCACGGGCGCCCACGAGGACGCGCCCGCGGCGCTGCCCGAGCACGTCGACGTCCGGCTCCCCGAGTCGCTCACCGCCGAACTCACCTCCCGCGCCCGCAGCCACGGACTGACCCTGTCGACCGTCGTCAACGGGACCTGGGCGCTCCTCCTCGGGGGCCTCACCGGCAGCCAGGACGTCGTCTTCGGCACCACCGTCTCCGGCCGCACCACCGAGGTCGAGGGCCTGGACACGGCCGTCGGCCTGTTCATCAACACCGTGCCGGCCCGGGTCACCCTGCGCGCCGACGAGTCGCTCGCCGAACTGCTGCTGCGCGTCCAGGACGAGCACGCGGGCCTCCTGGACCACCAGCACCTCGGCCTCGCCGAGATCCAGCGGATCGCGGGCGCCGGCGGTGGCGGGGTCGGGGGCGGCGAACTCTTCGACACCCTCGTCGTGTTCGAGAACTACCCGACCGGCGATCTGTCCACCGACGCCGACCCGGCGGCCCTCCGCCTCACCGGCGCCGAGGTCCTCGACGCCGTGCACTACCCGCTCGCCCTCATCGTCGAGCAGGGCGGCGACGGGCTCGCGCTGCGCTTCAAGTACGACGCGGCCCGGCTCGACCAGCTCGCCGTGGCCGTGATCGCCCACCGCTTCGAGGCGCTCCTGCGGACCCTCGTGGCCGACCCGGCCCGCCCGGTCGCGCGGGTCGGGCTGCTCTCCGAGCGCGAGGCCGAGCGCCTGACCGCCCTCAACGCCACCGCGCACGCCCTGCCGGACGAGGACGCCACCCTCGCCTCCCTCTTCGCCGCCCAGGCGGCCAGGACGCCCGACGCCCCGGCCGTCGTCTTCGAGGGCGCCACCCTCACGTACGCCGAACTCGACCGCCGCGCCGAGGCCCTGGCCCGGCGGCTGCGGGCGCGCGGCGCGGGACCCGAGCGGTTCGTCGCCGTCGCCGTGCCCCGCTCGGCGGAGCTGATGGTCGCGCTGCTCGCCGTCCACAAGGCGGGCGCCGCCTACCTGCCCGTGGACCTCGACTACCCCGCCGACCGGGTCGCGTTCATGCTCGCCGACTCCGGCGCCCGTACGGTCCTCACCACCGCCGACGCGGCCGGCCGGCTGCCCGCCGCCCCGGACCTGGAACACGTCCTGGTCGACGGGCCGGCCGAGGAGGTCCCCGGCACCGAGGCGACAGCCGCCCGGCCCGACCACCCCGCGTACCTGATCTACACCTCCGGCTCCACCGGCCGCCCCAAGGGCGTCGCGGTCACCCACCGGGCGATCGTCAACCGCCTGGCGTGGATGCAGGACGCGTACCGGCTCGACGGCGACGACCGCGTGCTCCAGAAGACCCCGTCCAGCTTCGACGTCTCGGTCTGGGAGTTCTTCTGGGCCCTGATCGAGGGCGCCACCGTCGTCCTCGCCCGCCCCGACGGCCACCGCGACCCGGCGTACCTCGCCGAACTGATCCGTACCGAACGGATCACCACCCTGCACTTCGTCCCCTCCATGCTGGCCGCCTACGTGCAGGTAATGGAGGCGGCCGGGCCCGGCGCCCCCGCGTGGGCCACGAGCCTGCGCCGGGTGTTCTGCAGCGGCGAGGCGCTCACAGGACCCGACGCCCGCCGCTGGTCCGAGCTGACCGCGCGCCGCGGCGCCGCGGGCCCCGTGCCGCTGCACAACCTCTACGGCCCCACCGAAGCGGCCGTCGACGTCACCTACTTCCCGTACGAGGGCGGCACCGAGCTCGCCGTACCGATCGGCCGGCCCGTCTGGAACACCCGCCTGTACGTCCTCGACTCCTTCCTGCGCCCCGTCCCCGACGGTGTGCCGGGCGAGCTGTACCTCGCGGGCGTCCAGCTGGCCCGCGGCTACCACGACCGGCACGGCCTGACCGCCGAGCGGTTCGTCGCCGACCCGTTCGGTGAGCCCGGCGCGCGGATGTACCGCACCGGCGACCTGGTCAGCCGGCGCGCCGACGGCGCCGTCGAATACCTCGGCAGGACCGACCGCCAGGTCAAGGTGCGCGGCAACCGGATCGAACTGGGCGAGATCGAGGCCGCGTTGGCCGCCCTGCCGGGCGTCGCCCGCGCCGCCGTGATCGTCCGCGACGGCGCCCTCATCGGCTACGCGGTGCCGGCCCCCGGCGCCGCCCCCGACGGCGAGGCGCTCCTGGCCGCGCTCGCCGGGGCGCTGCCCGCGGCCATGGTCCCGAGCGCCGTCACCACCCTCGACGCACTTCCGCTCTCGCCCAGCGGCAAGCTCGACCAGAACGCCCTGCCCTCGCCGTCCGTCGCGCCCCGGGCAGGCGGACGCGCGCCCCGCGACGAGCGGGAGCGCGCCCTCTGCGAGATCTTCACCGACGTCCTCGGTCTGCCGGGGATCGGTGCCGACGACGACTTCTTCATGCTCGGCGGCGACAGCCTCAGCTCCATCTCCGTCGCCACCCGGGCCCGTGAAAGGGGACTGACCATCAGCCCGCGCGATGTGTTCGAGCACCGTACGCCCGCCGCGCTCGCCGCGACGGCCGCCGACGTGCCGGACGAACCCGCCGCCGAGACCGCCCCCGAGGCGCCCGCCGCCGCGGTGACCGTGTCCGCGGCCGACGCCGGGCAGGCCGCCGCCGCCCTGCAGGCGATGCTCGCCGCCCAGGCCCAGTCCGGCGCCGCCGTCGACCCGGCCCTGCAGGCGCTGCTCGACCAGCTGACCGCCGGCGCCGCCGCCCCGGCGGAGCCCGAGGCGCCCGCGCCGCTCGGCGGCCTCGAACTGACCGAGGAGGAGACCGCCCGCGTCGAGGCCGTCTCCGGCCACCCGGTCGCCGACATCTGGCCGCTCTCCCCGCTGCAGGAGGGCATGTACTTCCACGCCACCTACGACACCGGCGACGCCCTCGACGTCTACCTCTCCCAGGAGACCCTGGACCTCGACACGTCGCTGGACGTCGACCGGCTGCGCGCCGCCTGCCGGGCGCTCCTGGAGCGCAACGCGAGCCTGCGCGCCGGATTCACCAGCGACGGCCTGCCCCGGCCCGTGCAGTTCATCGCCGACGGCGCCGAGATCCCGCTGACGCTGACCGACCTGACCGGGCTCCCGCCCAAGGAGCGGAACGCGCGGATGGAGGAACTGCTCGCCGCCGACCGCAGGCAGCGCTTCGACCTGTCGGCGCCGCCGCTCTGCCGCCTCCACCTCATCCGGCTCGGTGAAGGCCGCGACCGGCTCGTCGTCACCCATCACCTGATCCTCTGGGACGGCTGGTCCGCCTGGCTGTTCCTGGAGGAGCTGTTCGGGCTGTACGAGCGGTCCGGCGACGCCACAGGACTGCCCGCCCCCGGCTCCTACCGCGACTACCTGGCGTGGCTCGACCAGCAGGACACGACCCGGGCGCTCGGCGCCTGGCGCGACGCGCTCGCCGGCTTCGACGAACCGACCCTGGTCGCCCCCACCGGCCGCGACGCGGGCCCCGTCCTGCCGGCCGACCACGACGCCGTCCTGACCCGGGAGACCAGCGACCGGCTCCGCGCGGTCGCGCGGCAGCACGGCCTCACCCTCAACACGGTCCTCAACGCCGCCTGGGGCCTGGTCCTCTCGGCGACCACCGGCCGTTCGGACGTCGCTTTCGGCACGGCGGTCGCCGGCCGGCCCGCGGACGTGCCGGAGGTCGCCGGCATCATCGGCATGTTCCTCAACACCATTCCGGCCCGGGTCGCCTTCGCCCCGGACGAGCCGCTGCTCGACCTGCTGCGCCGCATGCAGTCCGAGCGCGCCGCCGTCATGCCGTACGAGTACGTCGGCCTCGGCACCCTCCAGCAGGAGACCGGCCACCGGCGGCTCTTCGACACCCTCTTCGTGCTCCGCTCCGCCGACGGCGAGGACCGGGCCGCCGCGCTCCGGCAGCGCCACGGCATCACCGACGTGTCGAACGTCGACGGCACCCACTTCCCGCTCACCCTGATCGTCACCCCCGAGACCCGGCTGCGGGTCACCCTCGCCGCCCGGCCCGACCTCTTCGACGCGGAGGCGTCCGCCACCGTCCTCGGCCGCTTCACGACCGTCCTGGAGCGGATCGGCGAGCTGCTCGCCGCCCCCGACGCCGCCACCGCCCGCACGGTCGCCGTGGACCTGCTGCTGCCGACCGAGCGGGCCGCGCTCACCGCCGAGTGGGCCGGCAGCCGGGAGCCGGTCCCGAACGAGACCATCGCCGACATGCTGACGGCCCAGGTCGCCCGCACCCCGAACGCGGTGGCCCTCGTCTTCGGCGAGCGCTCCCTCACCTACGCCGAACTCGACGCCCACATCAACCGGATCGCCCGGCTGCTCCTCGCCCGGGGCGCCGGACCGGAGAAGGCCGTCGCGCTCGCGCTGCCCCGGTCCATCGACATGGTCGCCGCCCTCTTCGCCGTCCTGCGCACCGGCGCCGCGTACCTGCCGCTCGACCTGGACCACCCGGCCGACCGGCTGCGGCTCATGATCGAGGACACCGGACCCCTCTGCGTGGTCTCCACCGAGGCCGTCGCCCCGACCCTGCGCGCACCCGGCGCGAGCGCGGGCGGGGACGCGGTGCCCGAACTCCTCCTGGACGACCCGGCCGTGGCCGCCGAGCTCGCCGCCCTCCCCGGCGGGGAGATCACCGACGCCGAACGGCCCGCCTTCGCCCACGACCTCGCGGACCGGCTCGAACACCCCGCGTACATCATCTACACCTCCGGCTCCACCGGCCGGCCCAAGGGCGTCGTCACCCCCTACCGGGGCCTGACGAACATGCAGCTCAACCACCAGAAGGAGATCTTCGACCCGGCCATCGCCTCGGCCGGCGGGCGGCGCCTGCGCATCGCCCACACCGTCTCCTTCGCCTTCGACATGTCGTGGGAGGAGCTGCTCTGGCTCGTCGAGGGCCATGAGGTGCACGTCTGTGACGAGGAGCTGCGCCGTGACGCCGAGGCGCTGGTCGCCTACTGCGACGAGCACCGGATCGACGTCGTCAACGTGACGCCCACGTACGCCCAGCTGCTCATCGAGGAGGGCCTGCTCCGGGACGAGGAGTCCGGCCCCGGGCACCACCGGCCCGCGCTCGTCCTGCTCGGCGGCGAGGCCGTCTCCGACACGGTCTGGACGACCCTCGCCCGCACCCCGGACACGTACGGCTACAACCTGTACGGGCCGACCGAGTACACCATCAACACGCTCGGCGGCTCGACCACCGACAGCCGGACCCCCACGGTCGGCCGGCCCATCCGCAACACCCGCGCCTATGTCCTGGACGCGATGCTGCGCCCGGTCCCGCCCGGTTGCCCCGGTGAGCTGTACATCGCCGGCACCGGTCTCGCCCGCGGCTACCACGACCGTCCCGGCCTGACGGCCGAACGGTTCGTCGCCGACCCGTTCGGCGAGCCCGGCGAGCGGATGTACCGCACCGGCGACCTCGTCCGGGAACGGTACGACGGCCTCCTCGACTTCCTCGGCCGCACCGACGACCAGGTCAAGATCCGCGGCTACCGCATCGAACTGGGCGAGATCTCCACCGCGCTCTCCTCGCACCCCGAGGTCGCGCACGCCGCCGTCGTCGTCAACGAGAGCACCGGCACCAAGCGGCTCGTCGGCTACTTCGCGCCCGAGGCCGGCACCGAGCCGGGGGAGGAGCTGATCCAGCGGCTCCGCGACCACCTGAAGGCCGGGCTGCCGGACTACATGGTCCCCTCCGCGCTCGTCCCGGTGCGGACGCTGCCGCTCACCGTCAACGGCAAGCTCGACGTACGGGCCCTGCCCGCACCGGACTTCGCGGGCAGCGGCACCAGCCGCCCGCCCCGCACCCCGCGCGAGGAGACGCTCTGCGCCCTCTTCGCCGAGGTCCTCGGCCTGCCCGAGGGCAGCGTCGGCATCGACAGCGACTTCTTCGACCTGGGCGGCCACTCGCTGCTCGCCACCCGGCTCGTCAGCCGCGCCCGTACCGCCCTCGACGCCGAACTCGCCATCCGCGACCTGTTCGAGGCACCCACCGTCGCCGAACTCGTCGAGCGGGCCGACCGCGCGGGCGGCGCCTCCCGGCCGGCCCTGACCGCGGGGGAGCGTCCCGACGAACTGCCGCTCTCCCACGCCCAGCAGCGGCTCTGGGTCATCCAGCAGATCGAGTGCACCTCGGCCGCGTACAACTTCCCGCTGGTCATGCGCCTGCGCGGGGCCTTCGACGCCGATGTGTGGGCGAGGGCGGTCGGAGACGTGACCGCGCGCCACGAAGCCCTCCGTACCGTGTTCGTCCAGCGCGACGGCCAGGCGTTCCAGAAGGTGCTGCCCGCCGACCGGGCCCGGCAGCCGGTCGAGCGGATCCAGGACGTCACCGAGGAGCAGCTCCCCGACCTCGTCGAGACCCTCGTCAACCGGCCCTTCGACCTCGCCGCCGAACTTCCCGTCCGCACCACGGTGATCGGACTCGCGCCGGAGGACCACGTCGTCGTCCTGCTGCTCCACCACATCACCACCGACGAGTGGTCCGACCGCCCGTTCCTCCGCGACCTCGCCACCGCCTACGCGGCCCGCCTCACCGGCGCGGCACCGGAGTGGGAGCCGCTGCCCGTCCAGTACGCCGACTACGCCCTGTGGCAGCAGCGCCTGCTCGGCGACCCGGCGGACGCCGACAGCCTGGCCGCCCGCCAGCTGGAGTACTGGCGCACCACCCTGGACGGCGCCCCCGAGGAGCTGGAACTCCCCACGGACCGCCCCCGGCCCGCCCGCCCGGCGTTCACCGGCGCCGAGCTGGACCTCGCCTTCGACGCGGACGTCCACGAGGGGCTGAAGCGGCTCGCCCGCGAGAGCGGCGCCAGCATGTTCATGGTCGTCCACGCCGCCGTCGCCGCCCTGCTGCACCGGATGGGCGCGGGGACGGACATCCCGCTCGGCTCGCCGATCGCGGGGCGCGGCGACGAGGCCCTCGACGACCTGGTCGGCTTCTTCGTCAACACCCTCGTGCTCCGCACCGACCTGAGCGGCGACCCGTCCTTCACCGAGCTGCTCGCCCGGGTCAGGGAGACCGACCTCGCCGCCTTCTCGCACGCCGACGTGCCCTTCGAGTCGGTCGTGGAGAAGCTCAACCCGACCCGCTCGCTCTCCCGGAACCCGCTGTTCCAGGTGATGGTCGGCTACCACGCACGCACCGGCGACGGCTTCGAACTGCCCGGCCTGAGCGCCGACTACGTGCCGTTCCGCATCCGCTCCGCCAAGTTCGACCTGGTGTTCAGCTTCACCGAGCACACCCCCGCCGACGGCTCCACCGGCTCCCTCGCCTGCCGCCTGGAGTTCGCCACCGAGCTGTTCGACCACGAGACCGTCGAGCGCCTCGGCGCACGCCTCACCGCGCTCGTCGCGGCCCTGGTCGCCGCACCCGAGGCGCCCGTGTCGCGCGCCGAGATCCTGGCCGACGACGAACGGCACCTGGTCCTGGAGGGCTTCAACGGCACCGCCCGCGAGGTCGACGAGGAGACGTTCCCGGCCCTGTTCGCGGCGCGCCTCGCCGAGCGCCCCGACGCGGTCGCCGTCGTCGACCGCGACCGGACCGTCACCTACGCGGAGCTCGACGCCCGCGCCAACCGGCTCGCGCACCTGCTCGCCGCGCGCGGCGTCGGAGCCGAGAGCGTGGTCGGCGTGGCCGTCCCCCGCTCGGTCGACATGGTCGCCACGGTGCTCGCCGCGCTGAAGCTGGGCGCCGCGTTCCTGCCGCTCGACCTGGTCCACCCGGCCGACCGGCTCACGTACATGATCGAGGACTCGCGGGCCGCGCTCGTCGTCGGCACCGAGCCGGTCGCGGGCAAGATCCCGCAGGTGGCGGGCGTCCCGCTGGTGCTCCTCGACGAACCGGCGGTCGCAGCCGAACTGGCGACGCGGCCCGAGACGCCGGTCGAGACCGCGCCGGTGCTGCTCGACCAGGCCGCGTACGTCATCTACACCTCCGGCTCGACCGGCCGGCCCAAGGGCGTCGTCGTCCCGCACGAGGGCATCGCCAGCCTCGTCGCCACGGCCGTCGACCGCATGGGCCTGGAACACGACAGCCACGTCCTGCAGTTCGCCTCGATCGGCTTCGACGTCTTCGCCTTCGAGCTGTCGATGGCGCTCTGCCACGGCGGCCGCCTCGTCCTCATCACCGACGAGGCACGGGTCGCGGGCCCGGCGCTCACCGACTTCCTGGCCGAGCAGGCGATCAGCCACATGATCCTGCCGCCGTCGCTCGTCTCCGCCCTGCCGCCCGGCTGCGCGCTGCCCGAGGGCTCGACCGTGCTCGTCGGCACGGAGACGGTGCCGCCGGACGTCTTCGAGCGGTTCGGCGCCACGGCCCACCTGATCTGCGCCTACGGGCTCACCGAGGCGACGGTCAACTCCACGCTGTGGCCCTCCCGCGAGCACGGCGGGCGCCCCACCGGCCGGGTCCCGATCGGCCGGCCCGACCCCAACACCCGCGCCTACGTCCTCGACGACCACCTGCGGCCCGTCCCGCCGGGTGTCGTCGGCGAGCTGTACGTGGCGGGCCGCGGCCTCGCCCGCGGCTACCTCGGCAAGGCGCCGCTCACCTCCGAGCGGTTCGTCGCCGACCCGTACGGCCCGGCCGGCGGCCGGATGTACCGCACCGGTGACCGCGCCCGCTGGCGCGCGGACGGCAACCTCGACTTCCTCGGGCGCGTCGACACCCAGGTGAAGGTCCGCGGCTTCCGCATCGAGCTCGGTGAGATCGAGGCCGCGCTCGCCGGACACCCGTCGGTGGCCCAGGCCGCCGTGGTGCCCGACCGCGACGGCGACATCGTCCGCCTGGTCGGCTACGCGGTCCCCGAGACCGGCGAGGTGGACCCCCAGGAGCTGCGCGCCCACGTGGCCGGGCAGCTGCCCGAGTACATGGTCCCGGCGCTCGTCATCGCCCTCGACGGGCCGCTGCCGCTGACCCCCAACGGCAAGCTGGACCGCAAGGCGCTGCCCGTACCGGACTGGGCGGCGATGACCGGCGACGCGAAGCCCGTCAACGCGACGCAGGCACATCTCGCCGAACTGTTCTGCGAGATCCTCAAGCTGGAGAAGGTCGGCGTCCACGACAACTTCTTCGCGCTCGGCGGCCACTCCATGGCCTCCATGCGGCTCCTGGGCCGGATCCGCACCGAGTTCGGCGTGGAGCTGAGCATCCGCGACGTCTTCGACGCGCTGACCGTCGCCGGGATCGAGGGCAAGCTCAAGGGCGCGGCGACGGCACGCCCGGCGCTGCGGCGGGAGGAGGGCCGCCCCGAGCTGCCCGCCGAGGCGGCTCCGGTACAGCGCTGGCAGTGGGACGCCCACCACGGGCGCGGCCGTTCCGCGGCCTTCGACCACGCGCTGGTGCTGCGCTCGCCCGGCGGTGGCCTGGACGCCGCCGTGCTGTCCGCGGCGCTCGCCGACGTGGCCGAGCGCCACGAACCGCTGCGCACGCGGTACAGCGAGGAGGCCGGCACGCTCCACCAGTACGCGTCGAAGCCCCTGGCCCTGCGCACCGAGACGACCGACGACCTGGAGGCCCGCCTCGCCGAACTGGCCGCGGGCGCGCCCCGGGCCGACCGGGAGGTACCGGTCGGCGCCCACCTCCTGACGGCCGCCGGCACGGGGGCGCAGGCGCTGCTCCTGACCATGCAGTACCTGGTCGTCGACGAATGGTCGGTCGTCCCCCTCTTCCGCGACCTGACGTCGGCCTACCAGGCCCGCACCGAGGGCCGGGCACCGCAGTGGCGGCCGCTGCCGGTCGCGTACCGGGACTACGCCCGCTGGGCCCGCGAGGTCCTCGGCGACCTGCGGTCCCCGGAGACCCTGGGCGGTCGCCAACTGGACTACTGGCGTACGACGCTGGACGGCGTCCCGCCGAGGATCGCCCTTCCGGCGGACGGCCCGCGCCGGGCGGGCGCCTCCGGCGCGGACCACGTCGGCTTCGTCCTGGACGAGGAACTGCACGCGGCCGTCGACGAGCTGGCCCGGGCGACCGGCACCAGCATGTTCATGGTGCTGCACTCCGCGCTCGCCGCGGTCCTCACCGCCCATGGCGCGGGCACCGACCTGCCCATCGGCACCATGGTCGCGGGCCGCACGGACGACCAGCTGACGGACCTGGTGGGCTGTTTCTTCAACACGGTCGTCCTGCGCACGGACACCGGGGGAGACCCGACCTTCGCGGAGCTGCTGTCCCGCGTACGGGAGACCACGCTCAGCGCCCTCGACCGGCAGGACCTCCCGTTCGAGGAGGTCGTCCGGGCGACGGGACTGCCGCCGAAGGGCCCGCAGGTGATGGTCATCCACCACGAGCAGGCGGACCTGGAGCGCCTCGAGGGCGGCATCGGCTCCCTCGACGCCGTACCGACCGGCTCGACCCGGGCCGACCTGACCCTCAGCTTCTACGAACCGCAGGGCGACGGGCCGGTCCACTGCGGCCTGATCCACGCCACCGACCTGATCGGCACCGCCAAGGCGCGGAAGCTCGCCGACGAACTGCAGAGGCTGCTGCGCACCGTGGCCGCCGACCCGGAGCAGCCGCTCTCGGAGCTGTTCACCGCCATGTCCACAAGGAGTGACAACGCATGAGCACCAACCCGTTCGAGGACCCGCAGGGCGCCTTCCTGGTCCTGGTCAACGACGAGAACCAGCACTCGATCTGGCCCTCGTTCGCCGAGGTCCCCGCCGGCTGGCGTACCGCCTTCGGCGAGGCCGACCGCGACGCCTGCCTCGCGTACGTGGAGCAACACTGGACGGACCTCCGCCCGTCCTCCCTCACCACGGCCCAGCAGGCCTGACACCCCCCTCGGACCACACCGAAACCGCCGCCCGTGGAGCAGGACCCCACGGGCGGCGGCGGTCTGAGAGGCCGGAGACAGAAGACGCGTGCGGGGCGACCGGGAGGCCGCCGAGCACTCACACAGCCGCTCCGACCCTGACGTGGCCGAGCGGCACCATGAGCGGAGCAGCGCTCCTCAGCTCAGCCACTCCCGCAGCAGCTCCTCCCGTTGGGCGGTCCTGGGTGAGCTGCCTTCCCAGGTGCGGCCCCATGCCGACATCGCGGCCAGCGTCGTGGCCATCGTCGCGGCGCCGTCCGTGAGGCGGGACAGGAGGGCCTGGGAGAGGTCGGCCTCCGTCTCGGTGTAGCCGACGGCGGCGGCCGCGTAGGCCGACAACGCGCGGTCACCGTCGGGTGTCTCCACCCGCAGGGCCATCATCGCCGGGCCCCCGCCCGAGGGCCCCGGGCCTCCCGGCAGCGCGAGGTTCACCACCGCGTCCAGCGCCAGTTCCGTGACCGCGCCGATCTGACGCTTCAGGGTCTTCACGGGGACGTCGGCCATGGTCAGAGCCCGTACGTCCTCCCACAGGAAGAGGCCGGCCTGCCCGTCCCCGAGAGCGAGCACCCCCTCGGGGGTCAGCCGGACCCCGGGAGCCGAACCGGTCGGCTTCGCGCCCACGTACACATCGCCCTCGGCGATCCAGAACAGGCCCACCATGGCCATCGGTTGCCCACTTCCTCCGACGACCGCGCCGCCGCCGTCGACCTCCACACCCACACCATCGGAACGCCTCCGCAACGCGTGCACGAGCGGGGAAGTTCCCTCCGCCCGCCTCCGCCGCGGCGTTGTCAGTGACGCCGCGTAGCGTAGGGGGTGTCGATCAACAGCACGGGGGAGAGCGGCGCATGGGCACGCGTGTCGAGAAGAACGGCTACACCGCGGAACTGACGGACGACCTGGAGGTCGTCTACCGCAACCCGCACGGGCGGAAGCTGAAGAACGTCCCCGAAGCCCTCGCCGGAGCGCCCGATCTCCGTCTGATGCTCACCACGTGGACGCGATTGAAGAAGCAGCGCGAGCTGTGCCGGCAGCAGGCCCGTGCGTGGGCGGACGCAGGGGTCAGCGTCCCGCGCGCGCTGGCCGACGCCGATCCACTGTGGCGGGAGGCCCTGGAGGCCGAGGCCGTCGGCCTCGCCGACGAAAGGGGCGAGGACGGCCTGTGGGCGCGTACGTACACGGGGTTCGACGGCCGTGCGTTCACCCAGCTGCTCCCGGAGCAAGTCGTCCCGTACCGCGACCGCTTGATGCGCGAGGAGCACTGGGAGCCGGACGGCTGCTTCGCCACCGACATCCCGGACCCTTCCGACGGGGAGCTGCCCTTCCCCGAAAGGGTCCTCGCCGCCCACCCGGGCTTCGCGGACCTGGCCGCCCAGAAGCTCGTCGCCCTGCGGGACTGCACGAGCGGGTGGAGGTTCGTCTTCAAGTCCGACATCGACGCGCTGCTGCACGGGCTGCAGGAGTCGGCTCCCGACCTGCTGATCACCCTCCTCGACGAGATGGCCGACCTGGCCCTGCGCGAGCGTGAGCAGCTGACCGCCGCCGCCTGGTTCGGACGCGCCCGCACCGCCGAGCGGACACAGGCGCGCAAGGTCGACCACGAGTGGCTCGTGGGCCGCTACCTCGCGTACGCCGACGGTGACGCGCTCTCCGCCACGGTGCTGCGCGCCTGGGCCCGCGACCTCGCCGCCAAGGGAGCGGCGACCGAGGCCGGCCTCGCCGCCTTCCGCCACGTGGTCGTGCGCCGCGTCCGCGCCTCGCGGGAGCTGTACCCGCAGCTGGCCGCCGACGTGCGCAGGATCGCGAAGGCGGCCCGCCTGGATCCCGAGAAGGAACTGGCCGTGCTCCTCGGCGAGGTGTGCGCGGCCGGGGCGATCTCCTTGAGCGACGAGGCGTTCTGGACCGACTGCTTCAAGGGCTCGGCCATGGAACTCCTTCGCGAGCACGCCCCGGTCGTGGCGCACCAGGTCCTCGCGCTGCGGCCCCGGCACTTCGGCGACAAGGCCGCGATCTGGCGCGAGCTGCTCGAACGCACCGGTGCGCTGGCCCTGCTCACCGGGGAGACCGGCGGGCTCCCCACGGGCGAGGCGGCGGCCTGGCTGTCCGCGTGCGTCGAGTCGAACAGCAAGCGGAACGGCCCCTGGGCGGTCATGTACGAGATCGCCGAGAAGCTCGCGCCGAGGCTGGCCGCCGACGGTGTCCCCGTGGAGTTCTCGTACGACACCTTCGACCGGCGGACCGACAGGAGGACGCCGCTCGACCTCATCGACGTGCTCCTCGAGCACGGCGCCCCGGTCGCCGACCCGCCGGAGCTCCTCGGCCCGTCCGAGCTGTACCACCTCATGCTCGCCCGTCGGCCGAAGCTGGAGCACCTGCGGGCGGACGAGCGCTTCGCCCGCGAGCTGCGCGCCCGGGTGCGGGCCGACCTGGAGATGACCACCCGGAGCCAGGCCACCAACAGCTGGTACCAGCCGCAGGACACCAAGGGCTGGGGCCAGATGCCCGCACTCTTCGACAACCCGATCGGGCACGAGGAGATCCGCGCCTGGTCCGCGCGCGAGCGGGCGAAACTGCGCGCTGGGGTCGACTTCGAGGAGCTGGTCCTGCTGCTCGGCCGATACGCGCACGTGGGCGTGGTGGCGGACCTGCTCCTCAAGGACGCCGACGCGGCAGCGGAGTTCGCCGCGGTGGACGTCCTGCGCCCACTGATGAAGGAGCTGCCCGACACCGTCTCGCGCGCGCAGGTGGAGGAGCTGCTGGGCCGGCTCGAGCCGTACCACGTGGACCGGGACGGGGTACGAGGCCCCAACCGCGGACCGATCATGGAGGCCCTGCCGCAGCTCGGCGAACCCATGCACAGCCTGGCCGCCCGCGCCCTGGTGATGGCCGCCAACTGCCGTGACGGGCTCGCACGGCTTGTGCGCCGCCTCACCCCCGTCGAGGACGCGCCGACGCCCATGGCGGCGCCCGAGCCCGGGGCGGACGATCCCGACATCCGGATGAGTCGACGGCTGATGCAGGTCGCCGAGCACGGCACCACGGTCTGGGGAGGCGACCTCGCGGAGGCCGACGCCACGCTCGACGACCTTCCCCGTGACAACAGCTTCCGCCACGCCCACGCGCACGCCGCGCCGCTCGCGCTGTGCGCCGTCTCCTCCAGGGCGGGCGCCCGCACCGGGCGGACGCTGACGGCCTACGCCGCCCACCCCGCCGTCGCCGGGGTACCGGGCCGATGGCGGATCGGCCGGTTCGAACTGCCCGCGGAGCGCCCGGACATCACGCTGCCCCTCCCCGGGAAGGTCTACCGCACGGCGACGTCCGCATCCGTCGTCCTGGGCGGCGGCAGGTCCCACCGCATGCTGTGGGAGTACGCCCCGGACGGCAACTTCTCCGAGGACGGCCCCCTGGCTCCCGCCGGCCTGAAGCTGACGCATGCCCACGTGCTGGAACCCGCCCGCCCCGGCAGCTGGTTCGCGCGCTTCGCCCGGCTGTACAGCGAGCGCGGCGCGGCACCCGCCCGCCCCGAACTCGCGGCGGCCTTCGCCGAACGGCTCGGACTCACCACGGCGGAGGCCGCCGTACTCCTGATGGCGCACGTCCCGTGCGCGCCGCATCAACTGGACGGGGAGGACGGCTACCTCTCCCGTCACCCCAGCACCGACCTGGAGCCCTGGAAGATCGGTCGGACGGAGGCGGAGGACGCCGTGGGCGCCCTGACCTCCGGGCTCGACGCCCGGTTCGTCGCGACCCTCTACGACAAGCTCCTTCCCGACGACCCCGAGGAGCTGTGGACCACCGGCCCCGACGTCGATCGCGCCGCCGACTGGTGGGTGCGCGAACTGGGCGAGCCCCTGCCGGTCCCCACGGCGATGCTGCCCCTCGCCGCGAAGGAGACGCTCCTTCCCAAGGGCGAGCGGGCTCTGCACCGCGTGCACACCCGCGATTCCCGGGCCTGGTGGCCCCACCTGCGGCTGCCGGCCCTGCTCGGCCGGCTCGCCACCGGGGCGCACTGTCTCGACGCTCTCCGGTCGGGCCTCGTGGGCGAGCCCCACCTGCTCGCGCTCCCGAGGGCGGCCGCCTGGCTCGCCTACCGCACCCCGGCCGGCGATCCGCTGCGCCCGGTGGTCGGCGCGGCGATCTCCCGACTCCGCGAGCACCTGGCCTCGGGGCCGGGCCCCCTCACCCTCTTCTCCCTCCAGAGCAACTACCTGATGGGAGAGCCTCCGTCGACCGAGGCCGTCACTGCCCATCCGGCGGTCACGGAGGAACCCGACCCGGTGTTCGACATCCGCCATCTCCAGGTGGACCCCGCGGCCCTCAAGGGGGCCGACGATCCCCTCCTGGACACCCTCGACACGTACCTCGACTCCGTCCTGCCCTCCCAGTGGCTGCCCGCTCCGTCCGGGCTGCCCGCCCTCGCGGACCTGCGGCTGCTGCTCAGCGACGATTTCGCCGCACTCGGTGAGCACCTGGCCGGCGACGGCGAGCGGGACCCGGGCTGGGAGCAGGACCCGGCGCGCTCCGTTCCGCGGCTCGTCGAGGAGTGCGCGCGGACGTACGGACTGGGCCAGGACGCCGCGGCCCTCTACCTCATGCTGCTCGCCCTGCCGGACCCGTCGGACCGCAACGTCAAGGCGTGGACCGGCTGGAAGTCCCCGCGCTTCAAGGAGGCCGAAGCCGAACTGGGCGCCTCGGGCCGTGTGCTGCGCGCCGTCCGGCCACGCGCCGGCCGCTCGCTCTTCCTGCCGGGCGCCTGGCAGGAGCGCAAGCCCCCGCGCCTGCCGATCGAGGCGTCGAAGCTCGGGCTGCTCCCGCTGGCCAGGGAGCACCGCTCGACGTCCCATCTGGCCGCGGTGCCCTCCGCTCCGCTGCCCGCACTGTTCACGCGCGCGTGGGAGGCCCGCAGGAGCTGACCGCGTCAACCATCGGCATCACCGACGCGTCTGACGTCCATGCCGCCCGACAACAGCACGCCGGCACACCGACACGCCCGAACGCCGACAAGCCGGCACGACAGCACGCGAACACGCCGGCACGCCGGCACGACGAGGAGCACGCGTGGCCACCACGGCAGAGTCCGCCACAGAGTCCGCTACAGAGTCCGCCCCACCACTCACCCCCTCCACCGAATCCGAAACGCCCGCGTGGCGCATGCTCCTCGGCTACGTGCGCCCGCACCGCTGGACGCTGCTCGGCGGGGCGGTGCTCTCGCTGATCACCGGGGCCACCGGGCTCGCGCTGCCGCTGGTGGCCAAGCACCTCATCGACGCGCTCTCCGAGGACCGTTCCATCACCGGCGCTCTGCTGCTGATGTCCGCCCTGGTCCTCGCCAACGCGGGGATCGGCGCGCTCGGCGGGTACGTCCTGCGGCGCACCGCCGAGTCCGTCGTCCTCGGCGCACGGCGCACTCTCTCCTCGTACCTGCTGAGGCTGCGCATCGCCGCGGTGGACCGGAGCGAACCCGGTGACCTGATGGCCCGCGTCACCTCCGACACGACCCTGCTGCGCGAGGTCACCACCGACTCGCTCGTGGGTCTCGGCACCGGCGGTCTGACGCTGGTCGCGACGCTGGTGATGATGGGTCTGGTCGACCCGGTCCTGCTGGCGGTCACCCTCGGCGTGGTGCTGGGCGCGGGAACGGTCATCGGCGTGATCGTTCCCCACATCAACAGGGCCAGCCGGCAGGCGCAGGACGCGGTCGGGGCGATGGGCGCGTCCCTGGAGCGCACCCTCGGCGCCCTGCGCACCATCAAGGCGTCCGGCGCCGAGCGACGCGAGGAGCAGGCCGTGCACGCCGCGGCCGATGAGTCCTGGCGGCAGAGCGTACGGGCCGCCAAGTGGTCCGCCCTGGCGGGCAACACGGCCGGGCTGTCCATGCAGATCGCGTTCATCACCGTGCTCGCCGTCGGCGGCGCCCGGGTGGCCACCGGCGCGATCGACGTGGGCACGCTCGTCGCGTTCCTCCTCTACGTCTTCTACCTGATGTCCCCGATCCAGCAGGTCGTCGGGGCGGTCACCCAGTACCAGGCGGGCGCCGCGGCCCTCGCCCGGATCCGCGAGGCGCTGCGGCTCCCGGCCGAACCCCCGGCCGAGCCCGCGCCCCTGCCCGCACCCGGCGCCGAACCGGCCTCGCTTGCCTTCGAGGACGTCCGGTTCCGGTACGCCCAGGACCTTCCGTACATCCACCACGGCGTGAGCTTCTCGGTCCCGCCGCGCGGCATGACCGCCTTCGTCGGCCCGTCCGGTGCGGGCAAGACCACCGTCTTCTCTCTCATCGAGCGGTTCTACGACCCGGACGCGGGACGCATCACCTTCGACGGCCGCGACCTGGCCGTGTGGGACATTCCCCTGCTCCGCTCGGCGATCGGTTACGTGGAGCAGGACGCCCCCGTCCTCTCGGGCACGCTCCGCGACAACCTCCTCCTCGGCCACCCGGACGCGACCGAGGACGAGCTGCTCCGCGTCCTCGGAACCACCCGCCTCGACGGTCTCGTCGAGCGGCTCCCCAAGGGCCTGGACACCCTCGTCGGCCACCGCGGCACCAAGCTCTCGGGCGGCGAGCGCCAGCGCGTGGCGATCGCCCGCGCCCTCCTCCGCCGCCCCCGTCTGCTCCTCCTCGACGAGGCCACGAGCCAACTCGACGCCGTCAACGAGGCCGCCCTGCGCGACACGGTCGCCGAGGTCTCCCGCACCACGACCGTCCTGGTCGTGGCCCACCGCCTCTCCACGGTCACCATGGCCGACCGGATCGTCGTCATGGACACCGGCCGCGTCCGCGCGATAGGCACCCACGGCGAACTCGTCGCGACGGACCCCCTCTACGCGGAACTCGCCGCCACCCAGTTCCTGGCTACCGCCGACACGTGAGCACCGCCCGGCAGCCCACCAACGCCGAAGTCCCCGTCCGACCCGGGGGAGTGGAACGGGGACTTCGGCGTTCAGGGTGCTACGCCGGTACCGCCGGCTCGCGGCGGCTGTCGGACCAGGCCGACCAGAGTTCGGCGTAGCGGCCGCCCGCGGCGACCAGTTCGGTGTGGGTGCCGGTTTCCACCACGCGGCCCTGGTCGAGGACGACGACGCGGTCGGCCGTCGCCGCCTGGGGGAGGCGGTGGGCGACCATGAGGCCCGTGCGGCCCTCCAGGGCGCGGAGGGCGGCCGTCTCCAGGACGCGGGCGCCCGCGCTGCCCGCGTCGGCGGTGGCCTCGTCGAGGATCGCGATGGGCGGGTCGGTGAGGACGAGCCGGGCCAGGGCCAGGTGCTGCGCCTGGGTCACGGTGAGCCGGTGGCCGCCCTCGCCGACGACCGTGGCCAGGCCGTCGGGCAGCGCGTCGACCCAGTCGAGGGCGTCGACGTGGGTCAGCGCGGCCCGCAGGTCCTCGTCCGTCGCTCCGGGCCGGGCCAGCCGCAGGTCCTCGGAGAGCGGGCCCGCGAAGACGTGGACCTCCTGGCTGATCAGGGTGACCGCGCGCCGGACCCCGGCCGGACCCAGCTCCCGCGTGTCCACCCCGCCCAGGGCGATGGAGCCGGCCGCCGGATCGTGGACGCCCGCGATCAGCTTCGCCAGCGTCGTCTTGCCCGCGCCGCTCGCGCCGACCAGGGCGACGCGTTCACCGTCCCTGACCTCCAGGTCCACCGCCGAGAGCACCGGGTGGCCGTCCACGTACGCGTGGCCGAGGCCGGAGACCTTGACCGAGCCGTCCACCGGTGAAGCGGCGCGGCCGTCGGGCTCCCGCTCGGCCGGGAGGCTGGAGACCCCGACCAGGCGGGCGAGGCTCGCGCCCGCGGACTGTGCGTCGTCGATCAGGAACAGGGCCGCGTTGATCGGGTTGAACAGGCCGTGGAAGTACAGCGCCGCCGCCGTCGCCGTACCGATGCTCACCGCGCCGGCGTCGACCAGGAAGAACCCGGTCAGCAGGATCGACGTCATGCCGATGAACTCGGCGATGTTGAGGCGGGAGAAGAAGCCGGAGACCAGGTGCATGCCGCGCGCCGCCAGGCCGACCGCGGCCTGCGAGCGCTGCTCCAGGAGGTCGGCGTGCCGGCCGTTCAGCCGGAACGCCCGTACGGTGCGGACGCCGCCGACACTGTCGAGGAGCTGGTGCTGGAGGGCGCCGGTCGCCACCCGGTGCGCGGCGTAGATGGTCGCGGCGCGCGGGATGTACCAGCGGACCGTGAGGACGTGGACGGGGACGGCCACGAGGACCGCCGCCAGGAAGCGCCAGTCGAGGACCGTGAGGCCCACCAGCGTCAGGATGATCGTGAGAAAGGCGCCCGCGAACTCGGGCAGCGCCTGCCGCACCGCCTTCGCGATCAGCGTGACGTCGCCCGTCACGCGCGAGGTCAGGTCGCCGGAACCGGCCTTCTCGACCCGTTCGAGCGGAAGCCGCAGAGCCCGCGCGATGAACCGTTCCCGCAGGTCCGCGAGGACCGTCTCGCCCAGTCGGGCCACGAGGGACTTGCCGATCGCCGTCGCGACACCGCGGGCGACGGCGACCGCGAGCAGGAGCAGCATCGGTACGGTCAGCGCGCCCGCGCCGCTCTTCTCCACGACCAGGTCCACGATGCGCCCCAGCAGCGGCGCGGTCAGCAGACCGATGCCGGTGCCGACGACGAGGACGGTCACCGCCGTCACCGCGAGGAGGCGGTGGTGGCGCAGGAGTTGACGGACGACGGCGAAGGTCTGCGCGCCGGTGGCGGTGGGCAGAAGCTCACGTTCGGGCGTGCCGGGTCCGCTCATCGTCCGTCCTTCGTCCTGCTTCGTGTCCTGCGTAGTGTCCCGCGTAGCGTCCTGCTCAGAGTCCGGCCTCGTGCTCGGGTCCATGTCCGGCTTCGTGTCCCGGTCCGTGCCCGGCTTCGTGTCCCGATCCATGCCCGTCTCCATGTCCGGCTTCGTGTCCCGGTCCATGCCCCGCTTCATGTCCGGCCCCTCGTCCGGGGATTGCCCGTCGCCGTCCCGCGTGTCCGTCATGCCAGCACCGCCGTACGGTACGACTCGTGCGCGGCGACCAACTCCGGGTGGCTGCCCTCGGCGGTCACCCGGCCGTCGTCCAGCACGACGACGACGTCCGTGCCGGCGAGGAGGGCCGGGCTCGTCGTGACCAGGACGGTCGTGCGGCCCTTGCGGAGGTCGCGCAGCCGGGACGCGATACGGGCCTCGGTGACGGTGTCGACGGCCGTCGTCGGGTCGTGGACCACGAGCACCGGCGGGTCGGCCGCCAGAGCCCGGGCGAGCGCGACGCGCTGGCGCTGGCCGCCGGAGAGCGAACGGCCGCGCTCGGTGAGGAGGGTGTCGACGCCGTCCGGGAGCGCCTGGGCGACGTCGTCCGCGGCGGAGGCGGCGAGCGCGGGCCCCACGTCGACCGCGTCGGCTCCCTCCGCGGTCCCGCCCGCCCGTACGTTGGCCAGGAGGCTGTCCTCGAAGAGGTCGGCGTCGTGGTGGGCGACCAGGATCGCGCGCCGCGCGTCGTCCGGGCCCAGGCCGGTCAGCGGTACGCCGTCCAGCTCGACGCTCCCCTCGGCCGGGTCGAGTTCGCGGCCGAGGCAGAGCAGCAGGTCGTTCGCGGCCGCCGCGTCGCGGGTGACCACACCGACGAGGCTGCCGGCGGCGATGTCGAGGTCGACACCGCGCAGGGCGCCCTGGGTCACATCGCGCAGCCGCAGCCGGCCGGCGACCCGCTCGGGCAGTTCGGCGGTCCCGGCGGCGACGGCCGGCGGAGAGGCGAGCACCTCGGCGATCCGGTCGGCCGAGGCACGGCCCTGGGCGAACTCGCCGTTGACGTAGGTGAGGAGTTGGAACGGGCCGAGGAGGTACTGGGCGAGGCCGACGGCCGCCACCAGCTCGCCCACGGTGATGCTGCCGTTCATCGCGAGGTGCGCGCCGACGAGGCCGATGGCGGCGATGAAGATGCCCGTCAGGGCGAGGATCGCCCCGTCGTGCCAGGCCCGGCTGGTCGCGGCCCGCAGGGCGGACGCCAGCGAACTGCGGCTGGTCTCCCGGTAACGGTCGACCGCGGCCGCCTCCGCGCCGATGCCCTTCAGTACGCGCAGGCCCCCGACCAGGTCGGCGGCGACTCCGGAGGCGTGGGCCGCGTGCTCCTGCTCCGCCTCGCTGCGCCGCTCCAGCGGGCGGCTGATGACATGGCCGAGCCACAGCAGCGGCGGGACCCCGAGCAGGACGAGCAGGCCGAGGGGCACGGAGATGCGGAGCAGCGCCACCGCGCTGACCGCGAGACCGGCGATCGCGGAGAGCGTGTACGGCAGCGCGGCGGCCACCGAGCCGACGCGCCGGGCGTCTCCGGTGGCGACGGCGGTCAGCGCGCCCGGCAGCCGGCCGGCGTCGGCGCCGCCCCGAGGATCGAGGACCCGGGCGCCGAGGTCGAGGCGGATCCGGTGCGCGGCGGACTCGCCGGCGCCCTCGGCGAGCCGTGCGGAGTTCCGGTAGCAGGTCGACAGGATCAGGAAGAGACCGGCGAGCACCAGGAGCCAGCGCAGCAGCGCGCCCGAGGAGCCGGTGGCCACCGCCTGGTCGATGACCAGACCGATGACGACGGGGACGAGAGCCTCGCACGCCTGGTGCGCCATGCCGAGGAACGAGGCCACGGTGACGCGGCGGCGCTGATCGGCGAGCGCTCTGCGGAGGACGGAGCCCCCCGTTGGTCCTCCAGCGGGCATGCGGATCCTCCACAGAAAGGGGGTGCGATAGTTAGGTAAGGCTACCTTAAACACGGCTGGTGCCAAGGGTGCCCGGCACCCTCGGGAGCATCATCCCAGCGTGGGCGGCGATCGGGGTCGCACCCTCGCGTTGACCGCGTCCGGACTCTACGGTTAGGCTCACCTAAGTTCCATCGAGGGTGTGTCATCTCGCGTGCCACACAACCGTGTTCAACGCTTCGCGCGGCTCGCGGGGCGCTCGATTCCGCCGCCAGGGGAGTGGTCGTTGTCCGTCGAAACCCGGGCGGCGCCCGGAACCGAGACCGGTGGCCCTGCCGGTCCCGTCGTGCCCGCGGCCCGTCCGGCCGCCGTGGCCCTCCGCAGCCTCGGCCTCCTCGTGACGGTCGGCGCGCTGGTCCTCGTCTCGCTCGTCAGCGTCTGGGTCGGTACGCGAGGCATTCCGTTCACCTCGATCTGGCACCTCCTGTGGGCGCCCGACGGCTCGGAAGCCTCCGTCATCGTCCACGACTACCGGATCCCCCGCACGGTGCTCGGCCTCCTCGTCGGCATGGCCCTCGGTCTCTCCGGCGCCCTGATGCAGGCCCTGACCCGCAATCCGCTCGCCGACCCCGGCCTGCTCGGTGTGAACCTGGGCGCCTCCGCGGGCGTCGTCGTCGCCATCGCCTTCCTCGGCGTGGCCGCGCCGCTCGGCTACGTCTGGTTCGCCCTCGCGGGCGCCGCCGCAGCCTCCGTGGGCGTGTTCCTGCTCGGCTCCTCCGGACAGAAACTGGCCACCCCTGACCGGCTCGTCGTCGCCGGAGCGGCCGTGACGGCCGTGCTGTACGCCTTCAACTGGGGCGTCCTGCTCTTCGACCCGGAGGCCTTCGACCAGTTCCGCTACTGGACCGTCGGCTCGCTCGCCGGCCGGTACGGCGACATCGTGTTGCTCATGCTGCCGTTCGTCGTCGTCGGCCTGGTCCTCGCCTTCGTTCTCGCCCCCTCCCTCAACGCCCTGGCCATGGGCGACCAGATGGGGCGCGCCCTGGGCGTCCACGTCGGCCGGACCCGGGTCCTCGCGGCCGTCGCCGTCATGCTGCTCTGCGGGGCGGCCACCGCCGCCGCGGGCCCGATCGGCTTCGTCGGCCTGGCCGTCCCGCACGTCGCCCGGTTCCTCGCCGGAGCCGACCAGCGCTGGGTGTTCGCGTACTCGACGCTGCTCGCACCGGTCCTGCTCATCGGCTCGGACGTGCTGGGCCGCGTGCTCGGCGCGCCGGGCGAGGTGCAGGTCGGCATCGTCACCGCCTTCCTCGGGGCGCCCCTGTTCATCGCGCTGTGCCGCCGTCGAAAGCTGGTCATGCTGTGAGCGCCGTACGGGAGGCGCAGGCCTCCACCCCCAGGACCGGGCCCCACCCGCCCGTCATCAGCGGCCGGTTCGTCCGGGCCGGCAGGCGCGGTCTCTCGCTGCGCTTCCAGGTCCGTACGGTCGTGGTGACCGCCCTGCTGTTCCTCGCGCTCGTCACCGTCATCGGGATCACGCTGACCACCGGCGACTTCCCGCTCACCGTCGGGGAGGTCGTCGGCGCCCTCACCGGAAACGGCTCGGGCGCCGCCGACTTCGTCGTCAACACCCTGCGCATGCCCCGCATCCTGACCGCGGTCTTCGTCGGCGCGGCCCTCGGCGTGAGCGGCGCGATCCTGCAGAGCCTCACCCGCAACTCCCTCGGCAGCCCCGACATCATCGGCTTCACCAACGGTTCGGCCGTGGGCGCGCTCGTCGTGATCATCGTGCTGCGCGGCAGCATGACCGAGATCGCGATCGGCGCCTTGATCGGCGGCCTCGCCACGGCTCTCGTCGTCCATCTGCTGCTGATCGGGAGGGGGTTGCAGGGGTTCCGGCTGGTCGTCATCGGCATCGGCGTCAGCGCCCTGCTGCTCGCGGTCAACTCGTACCTGATCACCCGGGCGACCTTCCAAGAGGCGCAGGAGGCTCAGGCGTGGCTGATCGGCAGCCTCGGCAACCGGCTGTGGATGCACGCCAACGCCATCGGCATCGCCCTCGCCGTCCTCCTGCCGCCCGCCCTCCTCCTCTCCCGCCGCCTGGCCATGGTCGAGATGGGCGACGTCACGGCCACGGCGCTCGGCGTCAACGTGGCGCGGACCCGCACGATCCTCTTCGTCATCAGCGTCGCGCTCGCCGCGTTCGCGACCGCCGTCACGGGTCCCATCGCGTTCATCGCCCTCGCGGCGCCACAGGTGGTCCGCACCCTCACCCGCTCCTCCGGGCCCGTCCTGATCTCCTCCGCCCTCATGGGCGCCTTCCTGCTGGCCCTGAGCGACCTCGTCGTGCAACGGGCCTTCGCCCCCGCGCTGCTGCCCGTGGGCACGGCGACCGGCGCCGTGGGCGGCGCCTACCTCATCTGGCTGCTGATCACCGAGTCGCGAAAGAGCCGCGCATGAAAGAGCCGCGCATGACTGGAACGAACGTCCCCGGACCCCGGCTGCGCGCCGAGGACCTCACGCTCTCCTACGACCAGCGGACCGTCGCCGAGCAGTTGAGCGTCGACATCCCCGACCACTCCTTCACGGTCATCCTCGGGCCGAACGCCTGTGGCAAGTCGACCCTGCTCACGGCGCTCGCCCGGATGCTCAAGCCCAAGGCCGGGCAGGTCTACCTCGACGGCGCCGCCATCGCCTCGTACCGCTCCCGTGAGGTCGCCCGCCGGCTCGGCCTGCTCCCGCAGTCCTCCAGCGCGCCCGGCGGCATCACGGTCGGCGACCTCGTGGCCCGCGGACGCTACCCGCACCAGCGGCTGCTCAAGCAGTGGTCCGCCGAGGACGAGACGGCCGTGGTCGAGGCGATGCGGCAGACGGGCGTCCTGGAACTCGCCGACCGCCCCGTGGACGACCTCTCCGGCGGTCAGCGGCAGCGGGTCTGGCTCTCCATGGTGCTCGCCCAGCAGACCTCCATCCTGCTGCTCGACGAGCCGACCACTTTCCTCGACATCGCCCACCAGGTCGAGGTGCTCGACCTCTGCGCCGAACTGCACGCCCGCAAGGGGCAGACCGTCGTGGCGGTCCTGCACGACCTCAACCAGGCCTGCCGGTACGCCACCCACCTCGTCGTGATGCGTCCCGGCGGCGTGATCGCGGCCCAGGGCGACCCGGCCACCGTCATGACGGCCGAGCTGGTCGAGGACGTGTTCGGCCTGCCCTGCCGGATCATCGACGACCCCGAGACCGGCACGCCGCTGATGATTCCGGCCGCCCCGCGCCGCTTCGCCCCCGAGCCCGATCCGGCCGTGGGCGTCGCGGACGAGGCGACCGTCCTCGCCGAGACCCCGTAGGCCGACTCTCCCCAGCCCCCCAGGAACGGACCACCCATGATGCTCTGCACGAGGCTGACGAACGCCCGCTTCCTCACCATGGACCCGGACCATCCGGTCGCCCACGACCTGGGCATCTGGCAGGGCAGGATCGTCGGCCTGGACGAGGCCGTCACCTCCCTGCCCGCCCGTGAGGTGATCGACCTCCAGGGCGCCACGGTCCTGCCCGGGTTCGTCGACAGCCACGTCCACCTCGCGTGGACCGGGCTCAAGGCGAGTTCCCCGTCCCTCGCCGGCCTCGCGCGGATCGAGGACGTGCTCGACGTCGTGGCGGAGGCCTGCACCCGCAGGAACAGCCCCGGCGCGTGGGTGAGCGTCGGCGGCTACGACCAGCGGGCCCTCGGCCGGCATCTGACGGCGGCCGAACTCGACCGGGTCAGCCAGGGGCACCGGGTGTTCGTGATGCACCAGTCCGGCCACGCCTGCGTCGTCAACACGGCCGTCCTCGACCTGCTCCCGGCGGACGTCCCGCACGAGGACGGCGTCCTCGTGGAGAGCGCGATGGGCGCCGTGCGCCGGCTGCGGCTGCCGTACTCCCAGGAGGAGCTGGCGGACGCCATCGCGTACGCGGCCCGCGAGTGCCTGACGGAGGGCATCACCGCCGTGGCCGAGGCCGGAATCGGCGGCGGCCTGCTGGGCCACAGCCCCGTCGAGCTCGGCGCGTACCAACTCCTTCGCGACCAGGGCAGGCTGCCGCTGCGGGTCCAGCTCATGCCGGGCGGCGACACGCTCCGGCAGGTCGGCGCGCACGAGCGGGACGGCATCCCGCGCGGCCTCGACCTCGGCCTGCGGACCGGGTTCGGGGACGACTGGCTGTCCGTCGGCGCGCTGAAGATCTACACCGACGGCGGGATGATGGCCCGCACCGCGGCGCTCACGGCGCCGTACGAGGGCTCGACCCACACGGGTCAGCTCCAGGCCGACCCGGAGCACCTCACCTCGCTCATCGTCGACGGCCACCTGGGCGGCTGGCAGCTCGCGGTCCACGCGATCGGCGACCGGGCCGCGGACCTGGCGCTCGACGCCCTGGAGCGCGCGCAGGAGCTGCGCCCCCGCGCCGACGCGCGCCATCGCATCGAGCACGCGGGCCTCATCCGGCCCGACCAGCTCCCGCGCTTCGCCAGGCTCGGCCTCAGCGCCGTCGTCCAGCCCAACTTCCTGCGCTACTTCGGCGACGACTACGCGACGATCATGGGGGAGGAGCGCGCGCCCTGGATGTACCGGGGCCGGGGCTTCCTCGACCACGGCGTCACCCTGGTCGGCAGCTCCGACCGGCCCGTCACGGACGGATCGCCCCTGCGGGCCGTCCAGTTCATGGTCGAGCGGGCCTCGGTGTCCGGGCAGCTCATCGGCCCCGACGAGGCGATCACGGTGGACGAGGCGCTGTACGCGTACACGGTCGCCGGGGCGTACGCCTGCCGTTGGGACGACACGGCCGGAAGCCTCGGCCCCGGCAAGCGGGCCGACCTCGTCGTCCTCGGTGACGACCCGCGCGACGTCGACACCTCGCGGATCGGCGACATCGAGGTCGTGGCGACCTTCGTCGACGGGCGCGAGGCCACGGACGGGAAGAAGCTGTGAGCGGTCCCGCGGACCCCCGGGAGCCCGGTCCCGCGGATCCCCTGGAGCGACACGCGGCCCTCTGGCGGGGTGCCGAGGGGCCGTCGCGCTGGGTGATCTGGCACGCGGGTGACGGCGAGGACATCGTGTTCGACCGGGAGTTGAACGTACCGGCCGACATCGAGGACGCCGAACTCGCCGAGGTCGTCCGCCGGATGCGCCGGGCCGGAGTGCCGGAGAGCGACGACTACCCGGGTCGCCCCTGCTGAGGCCGTCCCGCCCGAGCGGGACAAAGCCGAGCGGGACAAAGCCGAGCGGGACCGGCCGACTTGGCGGTCAACTCAAGTAAGGCTAACCTTAGTTCGACTGATCCGCCGATGGGCGCGAGGAGCCGATCGTCCCTTCGCGCACGGTGGACCGAGGAAGGAAAGCCTTGACCACGGCCCCGCCGCGCCAGGCCCCGCCGTCGCCGCGCACACGCGATCCGCTCACTCTCCCCACCCTCTCGGAGTCTCCCGGCCTTCCCGGCGGCGGGGCACGGGTCCGGACCGCGCTTCCCGGGGACGCCGAGGCGCTCGCCGCACTCTCCTCGCCGTTCGTCCGCTCGGGAGCGCTCCGCGAGCGCCCGCTCTCCCTCTACGCCGACCGGGCGTCCGACTTCCTCCTCGCGGAGTCCCCCGAGGGCACCCTCGACGGCTGCCTCGGCCTCCGCGCGTACGGCGCCGAACGCGCGGGCGTCCTCTACAACTTCTGCGTGGCCGGCCACCGCCAGGGCTGCGGCACCGGGGCCCGACTGCTGCGCGCCGCGCTGGCGAAGGCCGGAAGCCGGTCGCTGCGCACCCTGTTCACGGCGACGACCGGCGGCGGCGACCTCTTCCTGCGCCACGGCTTCACCGTCGGCCACCCGGCCCTGGCGCCCCAGGCCTGGGCCCGGTCCCTGGACCCCCGCCGCAACGCCCGCATTCTGGCCCGCACCGTCTAGGGCCCCACCTGGGCAGCGCGAAAGGGCGGGCCGGGAGCCGATCGAGGCTCCTGGACCGCCCTTTCGTCACGCAGGACAGCGCGGGTCAGACGGAGAGGACCTCCGGGAGGGCCTTCACCAGCTGGTCGACCTGATGGTCCGTCACCGTCAGGGCGGGAGCCAGGCGCACCGTGGACGGGCCGGCCGCGTTGACGAGGAAGCCGGCCTGCTGCGCCGCCTGTTGGACGGCGGGGGCGACAGGCTCCGTGAGGGCGACCCCCAGGAGCAGACCCGCGCCACGTACCTCCGCGACCCGGGGGTGCGCCAGGTCCTCGATGCCCCGGCCCAGACGGTCGCCGACCCGGACCACGTGGTCCAGCAGTCCCTCCGCCTCGATGGTCTCCAGGACCGCGAGACCGGCCGCGCACGCGACGGGGTTGCCGCCGAACGTGGAGCCGTGCGCTCCGGGCCCCAACAGCTCGGCCGCCGCGCCGAAGGCGACCGTGGCGCCGATCGGCAGCCCGCCGCCCAAGCCCTTGGCGAGCGTGACCACGTCCGGATCCACGCCGGGGACGGCCTGGTGCGCGAACCAGTGGCCCGTACGGCCGATCCCGGTCTGCACCTCGTCGAGGACGAGCAGGCTCCCCGTGGACCGGGTGAGCTCGCGGGCGGCCCGCAGATAGCCCTCGGGCGCCGGAACGACCCCCGCCTCGCCCTGGATCGGTTCCAGGACGACCGCCGCGGTCTCCTCGGTCACGGCCGCGCGCAGCGCCTCGACATCCCCGTACGGCACGTGCGTGACCTCGCCCGGCAGCGGCAGGAAGGGCTCCCGCTTCGCCGGCTGGCCGGTGAGCGCGAGCGCCCCGAGCGTGCGCCCGTGGAAGCCGCCGCCCGCCGCGACCAGGTGCGGCCGTCCCGTCCTGCGGGCGATCTTGAAGGCGGCCTCGACCGCCTCCGCACCGGAGTTGGCGAAGAACACCCGGCCCCGCTCCCGCCCGAACAGACCGAGCAGCCGCTCGGCCAGCTCGACGGGCGGCCCGGCCACGAACAGGTTCGAGACATGGCCCAGCCGGCCGATCTGTTCCCGGACCGCCGCCACCACGGCGGGGTGGGCATGGCCGAGGGTGTTCACCGCGATGCCGCCCGTGAAGTCCGTGTAGGCACGGCCCGACTCGTCCCAGACCGTGCTGCCCTCGCCCCTGACCAGCGCCAGCGGGGGAGTGCCGTACGTGTCCATCATCACCGCGCTCCAGCGGCGCGTCAGGGCGGGGGCGGCGGCGCCGGTGTCGGCCTCCGGGGTCACGTGCGGTCCTCCTTCGTCCCGTCGCCGGGCTCCTCGTCCGGGACGACGGTCGTGCCCGGTCCCTCCTCGGCGAACACGCCCCGCAGCAGGGCGTGCGGCACCCGGCCGTCCAGGACGTGGGCGCGCCGCACACCTCCGCGTACCGCGCGCAGACAGCCCTCCATCTTCGGGAGCATGCCGCTCGCGAGCCCGGGCAGCAGCGTGTCCAGTTCGGCCGCCGTCAGCCGGTCGATCACCTCGGTGCTGTGCGGCCAGTCCGCGTAGAGCCCCTCCACGTCGGTGAGGACCACCAGCCGTTCCGCGCCGAGCGCGACGGCGAGCGCCGAGGCGGCGAGGTCGGCGTTGACGTTGTAGACCTCCCCGTCCTCGCCCCGGGCCACGGGCGACACCACGGGGATACGGCCCTGGTCGAGCAGGGTCCGTACGGTTCCGGGCGACACGGACACCACTTCGCCGACCAGGCCGATGTCCACCGGCCGGCCGTCCACCCAGGCGGGGCGCCGTACGGCCGTCATGGTGTGCGCGTCCTCGCCGGACATGCCCACCGCGAACGGGCCGTGGGCGTTGAGCGCGCCGACCAGGTCGCGCTGCACCTGGCCCGTGAGCACCATGCGGACCACGTCCATCGTCTCGGGCGTCGTGACCCGCAGACCTGCCTCGAAGCGGACCTCCAGATCCAGGCGGTCGAGCATCGCGCTGATCTGCGGTCCGCCGCCGTGGACGACGACCGGGCGAAGGCCCGCGTGCCACAGCTCCACGACGTCCTGGGCGAACGTCCGGTGCAGCGCGGGGTCGATCATCGCGTTGCCGCCGAACTTGACGACGACCGTGCGGCCCTGGAGTTCCTCCAGCCACGGCAGATCGGCGGAGGTCAGCCCGGCGGTCGACCCGGATGCCGGGCCGGAAGCCGGGCGGCCGGCGGTCGGGCCCTCGGTCGCTCCGGCGGTCGGGCCGGTCACGGTCCCCTGCCCGCTCATGAGCTGTACGCGCTGTTCTCGTGGACGTACTCGGCGGTGAGGTCGTTGGTCCAGATCACCGCGGTGGACTCGCCCGCGCCCAGGTCCACCGTGAGGGAGATCCGGCGCCCCGACAGATCGACCTTCTCCCTGGACTCGCCCGCGGCGCCGTTCCGGCAGACCCAGACGCCGTTGATCGCCACGTCCAGGCTGTCGGGATCGAAGACCGCCGCCGTCGTACCGATCGCGGACAGCACTCGGCCCCAGTTCGGGTCCTCGCCGTGCAGCGCGCACTTGAGCAGGTTGTTCCGGGCGATGGAGCGGCCCACCTCGACGGCGTCCTCCTCGGAGAACGCGCCGACGACCGTCACCGTGATCTCCTTGGACGCGCCCTCGGCGTCGGCGACCAGCTGACCGGCCAGGTCCAGGCAGACCGCGTGGACGGCCTCGTCGAACGCCGTGGGGTCGGGGACGATTCCGGAGGCGCCCGAGGCGAGCAGCAGGACGGTGTCGTTGGTGGACATGCAGCCGTCGGAGTCCACCCGGTCGAAAGTGGTGCGCACCGCACGCCGGAGCGCCGCGTCGAGCGCGCCCGCGTCGACGTCGGCGTCGGTGGTGAGCACCACGAGCATGGTCGCGAGCCCGGGCGCGAGCATGCCCGCGCCCTTGGCCATACCGCCGACCGTCCAGCCCTCGCGGGTGACAGCGGCCGTCTTGTGCACCGAGTCCGTCGTCTTGATGGCGCGGGCCGCGTCCTCCCCGCCGTCCTCGGCCAGCCGCTCGGCGGCGGAGTCGATGCCGGCGGTGACTCGGTCCATCGGCAGCATTACGCCGATGAGGCCGGTGGAGCAGACCGCGACCTCGTGCGGGTCGGTGTCCAGGGCGCGCGCCGTGCGCTCGGCCATGAGCAGCGCGTCGACCGCGCCGGCCTGTCCCGTACAGGCGTTGGCGCCACCGGAGTTGAGGACGACGGCCGCGAGTCGGCCGTCGGCGACGGCGCGGCGGGTCCACCGTACGGGCGCGGCCTGCACGCGGTTGGAGGTGAAGACGCCGGCGGCCGCGCGGGACGGGCCTCGGTTCACCACCAGCGCGAGGTCACGGTCGCCGGACTCCTTGATGCCGGCGGCGACACCGCTGGCGAGGAATCCACGGGCAGCGGTCACACTCACTCTGCGTTCTCCTTGGCTTCTGCGCCCACCTGGGTCGGTGGTGCGGGCGTCGTCGTCGGCTGCCGGCCGGTGGCCGGGCGCGGGGCGCTCACGGGGCCACTCCGTTCGTGGGCAGGCCCTCGCCCTCCGGCAGGCCGACGGCGAGGTTCATGCACTGCACCGCGCCACCCGCGGTGCCCTTCACCAGGTTGTCGATGGCGCTCACGCAGATCAGCCGGCCGGCCTCCGGGTCGACGGCGAGCTGCACCTGGGCGGTGTTGGAGCCCAGGACGGCGGCGGTCGACGGCCACCGCCCGGGCGGCAGGAGCCGTACGAACGGCTCGTCGGCGTAGGCGGCCTCGTACACGGCCCGCACCGCGGCCTCGCCGCCGGTGGCGGCCTCCGGGCGCAGCCGGGCCGAGCAGGTGGCGAGGATGCCCCGGGGCATGGGGGCCAGGGTCGGCGTGAAGGAGACCGTCACGTGTTCGCCCGCCACCAGGGAGAGGGTCTGCGTCAGTTCGGGGGTGTGCCGGTGGCCGCCACCCACGCCGTACGGCGTCATGGCGCCCATCACCTCGGCGCCGAGCAGGTGCGGCTTGAGCGCCCGGCCGGCCCCCGAGGTCCCGCTGGCCGCGACGACCACCGCCTCCGGCTCGACCAGCCCCGCCGCGTACGCGGGGAAGAGCGCGAGCGTGACCGCCGTCGGAAAGCAGCCCGGCACCGCGATCCGCGGGGCGTTCTTCAACTCCAACCGGGTACCGGGGAGTTCGGGGAGTCCGTACGGCCAGGTCCCGGCGTGCGCAGAGCCGTAGAACCGCTCCCAGGCCTCCGGGTCGCGGAGCCGGAAGTCCGCCCCGCAGTCCACGATCACCGCGTCGAGGTCCAGCTCTTGCGCGAGCGCCGCCGACTGCCCGTGCGGCAGGGCGAGGAAGACCACGTCGTGGCCGCGCAGGGTCTCCGCCGTGGTCTCCGTCAGGACCCGGTCCGCGAGCCCGGGCAGATGCGGCTGTACGGACCCGAGCCGGCGGCCCGCGCTGCTGTGCGCGGTGAGCGCGCCGATCTCCACGCCGGGATGCGAATCCAGCAGGCGCAGGAGTTCCCCGCCCGCGTAGCCGCTGGCACCGGCCACCGCGACCCGTACGGTCATCTTCTTCTTTTCTCCCTGTCCGTGTGGGGGCTGCGGTCACAGGATCGGCGCCGCAGGTCGCCGTCAGGGGGACTCGGTCACGCGTCCCGGCGAACGGCAGGTTGCGCCCTGCTGAGAAGGAGGTCGCGCAACAAGGACTCGGTCGTGCACACGACACCGCTGCGCGCGGCCCAGCGCAACGCCATCGCGTGCTCCTCGGGGGAGAAGTCCGCCACGGCGTCCGCGACGACGAAGGGCTGGATGTCGTTCATGAACGCGTCGGCCGCCGTGAGCAGGACGCCGAGATGGGCGTAGACCCCGCAGATGATCAGCTGGTCGCGGCCCTCGTCGCGCAGCAGTCGTCCGAGATGGCTGCGGAGGAAGGCGTTGTGGCGCACGTTGGCGAGCAGGTGCTCGCCGGTTCGCGGTGTGAGCGGGGCGACGATCGCCGCGGCGTCGGGCTCGTCCCCTATACCGGGGCCCCATACGTCGGCGACGAGACCGCGCTGGCCGGGCCGCTGGGCGGCCGGCTCGGCGCTGAAGACGACGGGCATCCCGAGGGTCGCGGCGAGTTCGCGCAGGGCCGCGATGTTGTCGACGAGCTCGACGACCGGACTCTCCCCGGCCGGGAACGTCGCCACGAAGTGGTTCTGCATGTCCAGGACCAGGAGCGCGGCGCGCGCGGGGTCGATGGACCAGGAGACGCAGGACCGGGGGAGCGCGGCGCGGTCGGGCAGGGGGTAGGGGCCGACGGTCGGCAGGCCCATGCGTGGTTCCTCCCCCCGGGTGGTGGGCACGGGTCCGCGCCGACCACCCCTGACGTGTGATTTAGCTTAGCCTAACCTAAGTGAGACGGATCCGGGCAGTGCCAACCCCGCATCGATAGCGCGGAGTTGACTCTGACGGGACCGAGCGGAGGTCAGGTGCGGGGCGAAGGGTGCCGGTGGTGGGAGCAGGAGGGTGTCGTCAGGATCCGCCGGACCTGCTCGCCGGCCTCGGCCGCGTCCCGGGCCTCGACGGGGAAGGGGATGCGCAGATCGCAGTGGCCCTCGCGGTACTCGCACCGCAGGGTGATGCCGTACCGGTCCACGGCCAGTGGCAGGGCGCGGACCACGCCGTACGGCAGGCGCGATCCGGCGAGGACGACGAGGTCGGCGACCATGTCCGCGTGGGCGTCGGCGAGATGCGTGAGCATGGCGGCCTCCTCCACGGCGAGCGCGTCGGGGCGCGCGAGGGTGTAGGCGTCCAGGCTCACCTCGTGCGTCCCGGCGGCGGTCCGCAGGGTGACGCGCGCGAGGTCGAGCCGGAGTCCGCCCTCTTCCTGCTCTCCGCCCGCCGGGTCGGCGGGGGTCAGCCAGCCCGAGATCGTCACCCGGGCGCGGACCCGGTCCCGGAGAGGCGTCGGCGCGATGTCGGTGAACTCCAGGAGGACGGCCAGGCTGCCGTGGGGAGCCGAGGCGACCTGGGCGGTCAGCGGGCTGTCGGGCTGGGCGGTGACGGTGATCCGCCCGGCGGGTCCCACGGTGTGCATGCCGATGAGGTCGTAGCACTGCCCGTCGGTGGTCAGCGAGAGCGAGACGGCCTGGGCCAGCACGGAACGGACGCGCTCCGCCGCGGCCTGCTCGGACGGGGCGGTGACGGTGACGGCGCTCAAGGCAACTCCTCGCGGGGCGGCGGGCATCGGGACGCCCGATGCGGCTTAGGTAAGGCTAACCTAAGTCACCTTCGGGGTGCTGTCCAGCCCGCCGCGCGTCTCCTCCCGTGTACCGCCTCCCCGCGTGTCACCTCTCCGTCCGTCGCCTCCACGTCTGCCGCCTCCCCGCGCGTCAGTCGATGACCGCGGTCGCCTCCACCTCGACCAGGTGCTCCGGGATGTCGAGTGCCGCGACGCCGATCATCGTCGCCGGCGGCGTCGTGGTGATCCCCAGCGTGGCGGTGGCCCGGGCGACTCCTTCGAGGAGGAGCGGCATCTTGTCGGGGGTCCAGTCGACGACGTGGACGGTCAGCTTCGCCACGTCCCGGAAGGAGGCGCCGACCCCGGCCAGGGCGGTGGCGATGTTGACGTAACAGTGCTCGACCTGGGCCGCGAGGTCGTCCTTGCCGACGGTGACCCCGTCGGTCCCCCACGCGACCTGACCGGCGACGAACACCAGCTTCGAGCCCGTCGCGACCGACACCTGGTGGTAGACGGGGATCTCGGGAAGGCCGGCGGGGTTGGTGAAGGTGATGGCCATGAGGGGGCGCCTCTCGTGCTCTCTTGTGGTTACTCAGGCACCGTAGGAGAGTGTTCTCCGACAGGGAAGAACGCACTTTTCAGTGACTGGGGAACCCGATGGTGACCAAGCAGCTCAGCGGCCTGCCGGAGGACGCGGACGTGACGCGCGCGGACTCGCTCGGGCGGGAGATCTTCTCGGACGTCGCCAACAAGTGGGCGCTCCTGATCATCGAGTGCCTGGGCGAGGACACCGTCCGTTTCAGCGCGCTGCGGGACGCCGTCGAGGGGATCAGCCACAAGATGCTCACCCAGAACCTGCGCATGCTGGAGCGCAACGGCCTGGTCGAGCGCACCGTGCACCCCACGGTCCCGCCGCGCGTCGAGTACGCCCTCACCGAGCCCGGTCTCGCCCTCCGGGTCACGATCGAGGGCCTGTGCGGCTGGACCCGTACGTACCTCCCCGCCATCGAGGCCAGCAGGGCCGCCTTCGGGGCCCCGCCCGCCTGACACGCGTGACTCAGGCGGCGTCCGGCGAGTCCATGGCCTTCTCGGCGCGCTCGGCCATCTCCGCCTCCGAGACGTCCTCCACGTGCGTGGCGACGCTCCAGCGGTGGCCGAAGGGGTCCTCGAACTGGCCGATGCGGTCGCCGTAGAACTCGTTCGTGACCGGCTTCAGTTCCCTGGCGCCGTGCGCGAGGGCCTTGGCGAAGACCGCGTCGACGTCCTCCACGTACAGGTGCAGGGTGAGCGGTGTGCCGCCCAGCGCCTTCGGCGAGCGGAAGTCGATGTCCGGGTACGGGTCGGCCAGCATGAGGAGCGAGTCGCCCACCTCCAGCTCGGCATGGCCGATGGTGCCGCCGGGCGCCGGCATCCGCATCCGCTCGGTCGCGCCGAGCACGGCCACATAGAAGTCGATCGCGGCCGCGGCGCCGTCGACACTCAGGTACGGCGTGAGGCTCGGGTATCCCTCGGGAACGGGCTTGACGCTCACTGGACTTCGGCCTTTCCGGGAACGGGGCGACCACCGCCGACCGCCTCCTGCGACCACTGATATCCCGTACGGGCGGGCTGCCCGCCCCCGCCGCGCGGCAGCCGCCCGCCCGGATACCCCGAAGGGCGGCGGCCGGACCTTGTCCGCGTGGTGATCACGGGTTACGGTGCCCCGTCACGCAGGGGGATCTTGAAAAGGTGGGGGATCAGGGGACATGGCCGACGACATCGAAGGGCTGCCGAAGGGCTCGGGCGTGTGGGGGCAGGTCGTCGCCGGGCTGTTGCTGGTACCCGCGCTCGGCGCGGCTCTCTGGGCGCTCGGCGAGGTGACCGGTACCTCCGGTACCGCTGGCGGCGAACGGCGGCCCGCCGCGTGCTCGGACGACGCCGACGCCACGCAGCCCACTGCGCAGCCCACTCCGCCGGTCACGGGTGCGGCGAAGTCGGCGGACTCGGCGGACGCGGCCGCCGAACGCCGCCTGACCGGGCACCAGCTGTGCCTGGCACTCAACCGCCCCGACCTCGCCCGGCTCCTCGGCACCCCGGAGGAGACGGCGACGTCCGCGAGCGGCAGCGACGCCTCGCTCAAGCTGGCCGGCGGCAGCCTCGCGGACCTCTCCACACCCACGTCCCAGGTCGAGTTCGAGACGTACACCGTCTCCCTGGCGGTCACCTACGACCGGCTTCCGGTGAAGGGCTCCGAGGCCGGGCTGGTCTGGGACGACGCACGGCCGCGGTCCGTCCTCGGCCGCCCGGCGGTCGTGCACTCCGAGGCCACCGTCGCCGTCAGCTTCCGCCTCGACGGCAGCGACGCGTACACCGGGACCGGCGCGCCGGCCCGCGTCCTGTCCGTGGCCAAGGACGCCCGCGACAGCGGCGGCTCCTTCGAACTCGCGATCTGGCGCGAGGACGGGACCGCGCCGGACGACGCGGTCCTGCTCCGTGTGGCGGAGCAGGTGCTGCCGACGATCCCCGGCTGGTAGCCGCCGTCACCGTGTCTTCGGGTCCGACGGCGCCGCCCGGGCCGCGCGCGGCGCCCGGTCCACGGGCGCGGAGGCGAACAGGTTGAGGCCGAGCGTCCGGGACAGCCGGCGCGCCGCCCGCTGCCCGCGCACGCTGTTGCCCGCCGTGTCGAGCGGCGGGGAGAACGAGGCCAGGGCGCACTTCCCCGGCGCCACCGCGACGATGCCGCCCGACACCCCGCTCTTGCCCGGCAGTCCGATGTCGTACAGCCAGTCGCCCGACCGTTCGTACAGCCCCGACGCGGCCATGGCGGCGAGCACCCGGCGGCAGGTCCCCGGCCGCACGACCTGGACGCCCGTGAGCGGGTTCATCCCGCCGTCGGCCAGAGTGGCGCCCATGACCGCGAGGTCCCGGGTGGTCACCGTGAGGGCGCACTGCCGGGTGTAGACGTCCGTGCTCTCCAGCGGATCGAAGGGCAGCCGGCCGTAGCTCTCCAGGAGCCGGGCGATGCCGCGGTTGCGCTGGTTGGTCGCCGCCTCGGACTCGTAGACCGTCACGTCGAGTTCGAGGCGTCGTCCGGCGAACGCCGACAGGCCGTCCTGGACGAAGGCCCACTTGGCGGCCGCGCTCTCCCCGGGCACCAGACCGGTGGTCACCAGCGCGCCCGCGTTGACCATCGGATTCATCGGGGAGCCGCCGTTCAGCTCGAGCGCCATGACCGAGTCGTAGGGCAGCCCCGTGTTGTTCACCCCGACGGCCTCCCAGGCGGCGCGATGGCCGAGCCGCTCGCAGACGAGCGCGAAGACGAAGACCTTGGAGATCGACTGGATGGAGAAGGACCGGTCGGCGCAGCCGACGGCGTGCACCCGTCCCCGGGTGTCCGCGAGGCTCAGGGCGAACCAGGAGCGGTCCGCCGCCGCGAGCGCCGGTACGTAGTCGGCGATCCGGCCCTCGTCCGAGGGGAGGTAGCGGGCGTGCGTCTCGCGCAGCAGCGCGTCCACCGCGCTGGCCTCGGGCAGCGAACCGGTCGAGATCGCCGCCCGCCCCAGCTCGTCGCCGAACTCGGTGTCACCCCGCTCCAGCTCGGGCGGCACGGCCCGGCCGGCCGGGCCGTGCGGTTCGACCGGCCCGTCCCCCGGCTCGCTGGTGCGCATGGACGCCACTCTCCCCGCACGTCGCGGCCTCCGCGCGCGCGGGGGACCAGCCAGGTGAAGCGTGAACGGGAGCGGCCCACCCCTCCGCGCCGCTGATGCCCGCCCTCGGATGCGGGCATATCGTGCGAAACGAATGGTGTGACGGCGAAGGAGACAGAGCATGTCCGAGCTGATCGTGATCGGATACGACGACACGGCCGTGGCGAAGAAGGCCTTCAAAGCGGTGCAGGAACTCCAGAAGGGTCATGTGGTCGACCTCAACGGGCTCGCGGTCGTCTCGGTCGACGAGGACGGAGAGACCCATGTCGACACCCCGGCCAAGAGCGAGAAGGTGGCCGTGTCGGCCACGGCCGGCGCCCTGTGGGGCATGGTCTTCGGTCTCGTCATCCTCACCCCGGCCATGGGTGTCGTCGGAGCGGCGGTGGGAGGCGTGATCGGCAAGCTGAGCCAGATGGGCATCGACAAGGACTTCCGGGAGAAGGTCGACTCCCTCCTCAAGCCCGGCTCCGCGGCCGTGGTGATCATGGCCTCGAAGGTCACCGAGGACAAGTTCGCCGCCGCCATGCAGCCCTTCGGCGGCACGCTGCTGAAGACCTCCCTCAGCGAGGCGGACGAGAAGGCGCTCGGCGAGCAGCTCGCCGGCGCGGAGTAGCCCCGGGGGTACCTGACCCGACACCGGCGGCAGGCGGTACGAGTTCCGGGCCGGTACGTCTCCGTGGCGGTACGAGTCCGGGGCCGGTACGTGTCCGGCGGTACGAGTCCGGGCCGGTAGGAGTCCAGGCTGATGCGAGTCCGGTCCGGTGCGAGTCCGGGGCGGTACGGAGACTCTCCGTACCGCCCCGGCCGCTCGTCGCCCCGCCCCCGAACCGCCCGGCCTCAGTACCGCAGGACCGCCGCGATGCGTCGCGCGTCGGGCAGGGTGTCGTCAGGGACGAAGCGCACCCCGGCCCCGGTGCCCAGGGCCTGCTCGACGACCTCGTCCACGATGTCGTCGCGCGCGTCGAGGTCGGCCGGCTCCGCGGGTTCGAGGTGGTCGCCGTAGTCACGGACGACCGCCCGGTAGTGCTCCTCGACGGCGAGGAGCCGGACCCGGCCCTCCTTCGCGGCCTCCCACACCTCGTCGAGGCCGCCCGCGAACTCGCGCCTGCCCCGCGCCGAGTCCAGCTCGGAGACGACGGCAGCCGTGTCCGCCGCCTCGCGCGCCGCCCGCAGGGGCTGGAGCACCCGCCAGACCTCCGCCGCCGGACCCGCGGCGAGACCGCCGGCCGGGACGGCCGTGACGTCCTTGCCCAGCGCGCCCAGCTCGTCCAGGAGGGAGAGCGCGGGCGCGTCCCCGATCAGGTACAGCGGCCGGGGGGCCGAGCTGAGGACGACACGCATCGCCTCGTGCGCCTCCCGCAGGAACTGGCGGGTCTGCTCGTCCCTGAAGGTGCTCGGCAGGTCGCCGATCTGCTCCTTGCGCTCGGCGTCCGGGTCCTCCAGGCTCCGCGCCAGCGGAAACCCGCCTTCCGCGCTCTCGGTGACCCGCTCGGCCTCGCCGTTCCAGAGGGAGACCCGGTCGGCCGCCACCGCCAGCGCCCAGAAGGGTTGCTCGGCGGCCTGGGCGGCCACCAGATTGCGGGTGAGGAACGTGTCGCCGAGGACGACCCGCTCGGGCACCGTGCGGGCCGTGGACCAGACATGATGCTCGCCGGGGGCCGCGTAGATCACGAGGCCGTCCTCGGCGTGGGCGAGGTCGACCTCGCCGAGGGCCAGCTCCAGCTGGCTCAGGACGTCCAGCCGCCGCTCCCGGGTCACCGCCGGGTCCTGCTCCAGCGCCTCCCCGGCCCGGGCCACGAGGTTGCGGAGCCGCACGGGGTCCTGGGTGTTGTCGGGCTCCCTGCGGTGCGTCGGCATGAGCAGCGACACGGCCGGATACGGGCGGGGCTGACGCAGCTTGGCAAGCAGTTCGGTGCTGAGCGCGGGGTGCATGAGAACCGGCCTTTCGGGTCGATCGCGAGAGTGCGGCGGTCGCGCGAGGGAGGATCGTCATCGATCCTTGAGGAACGATATGTCCGAGTTCGCGGGGAGGCGCGTCGCGACCGCGCCGCGCGGGCCCGCCATCCGTTCGGTCCTGCCGGACTGCGGGGGTGGCCGTGCGGCACGAGGCTGGGGCCGACCCCTCCGGAAGGAGCGTGATCGGCGTGGCCCGGAACCGCCGTCTGATCCTCAGCTCGCCGCCCGAGGTCTGGCGTCTGCTCTCCGACGGCCACCGCTACGGAGAGTGGGTGACGGGCACGCAGGAGATCCTCTCGGCGGACCCCCACTGGCCGGCCGTGGGCGCCCGGCTGAAGGTCCGCGTCGGCGCCGGCCCGCTGACCCTCGACGACACCTGCGTCGTGCGCGTCTGCGAACCGGAGCGCCGGCTGGAACTGGAGGCGAAGGCGGACCCCTTCGGCGCCGCCCGGATCGCCATGAACCTGATGCCCTGGGGCGAGAACACCCTCTTCACCCTCGACTGGCACCCCCTCCGAGGCCCCGGCACCCGGATGCACGGACTCCCCGTGGACTACGTCATGGCCGTACGCAACGGCATGATGCTGACGAAGCTGGCCCGGATCGCGGTACGTGAACACACCGTCGCGAGCCCGGCCGGCGAAAGGGCGGAAGCATGAGCGCCAACCCGGAGGAGCGGGAACGGACCGAGGCGAGGGTGGGTCCCGAGCCCACCGCCGAGCCCGAGTACGCGCCCTATCACCACCCGGCCGCCGGCTGGGGCGCCGCCAACAGCGTGACCCGGTTCATGATGCGCGAGGGCGCGCTCGTGGACGGGCCCCGGGCGATCATGCGGATGAACCACGAGAACACCGGCTTCGACTGCCCCGGCTGCGCCTGGCCCGACGACACCAAGGGCCTGCACCTGGACATCTGCGAGAACGGCATCAAGCACGTCACCTGGGAGATGACCCGCAAGCGGGTCGACCGCGCCTTCTTCGCCGCCCACTCGGTGACCGAGCTGGCCGGCTGGAGCGACTACGACCTGGAGAACCAGGGCCGGCTGACCGAACCGATGGTCTACGACCCCGACACGGACCTCTACACCCCCATCAGCTGGAAGGACGCCTTCGAGCTGATCGGGCGCACCCTGCGCGCGCTGGACTCCCCGCACCAGGCCGCGTACTACACCTCGGGCCGGCTCGGGAACGAGGTCACCTTCCTCTACCAGCTCATGGCCAGGGAGCTGGGCACGAACAACCTGCCCGACTGCTCCAACATGTGCCACGAGGCCAGCGGCCGGGCCCTGCAGGCCTCCCTCGGCACAGGCAAGGGGACCGTCGACCTCAAGGACTGGGAGACCACCGACGCCCTGTTCATCCTCGGCGTCAACGCCGCCTCCAACGCGCCCCGGATGCTGACCGCCCTCGCGGAGGCGTACCACCGGGGCGCCCAGGTCGTGCACGTCAACCCGCTCGTGGAGGCGGCCGCCGGCCGCACGATCATCCCGCACGACTTCAAGGACATGGCCACCTTCCACGCGACCCGGACGAGCACGCTCAACCTCCAGCCGCGCATCGGCGGCGACATGGCACTCGTACGGGGCATGGCCAAGGCGATCCTGGAGCAGTCCTCCGCCGATCCCAAGGCGCTCGACCGGGAGTTCATCGAGCGGCACACCGCCGGGTTCGAGGAGTACCGCGCCCTGTGCGAGGCCACGTCCTGGGAGGACATCGAGCACCAGTCAGGGATCGGCCGCGCCGACATCCTCAAGGCGGCCCGTGTCTACCGCGAGGCGGACCGCTCCATCGTCAGCTGGTGCCTGGGCGTCACCCAGCACGAACACGGCGTCGACACCGTTCGGGAGATCGTCAACCTGCTGCTCCTGCGCGGCAATCTGGGCCGCGAGGGCGCCGGACCCTCCCCGGTGCGCGGCCACAGCAACGTCCAGGGCAACCGTACCTGCGGCATCGACCACCGGCCCGGCACGGAGTTCCTCGACCGGCTCGCGGAGGTCTGCGGCATCGAACCGCCGCGCGAGCACGGCCTCGACACCGTCCGCACCATCGAGGCGATGCGCCGCGGCGAGGTGAAGGTCTTCGTCGGCATGGGCGGCAACTTCGCCCTCGCGGCGCCCGACACCCCCGTCACCCACGAGGCGCTGCGCGCCTGCGAACTCACCGTCCAGGTGAGCACCAAGCTGAACCGAAGCCATGTCGTCCACGGCCGGCAGGCGCTGATCCTGCCCTGCCTCGGCCGCACCGAGAAGGACCAGCAGCGCACGGGCCCGCAGAGCACCTCCGTCGAGGACTCGATGAGCATGGTGCACCTGTCCTCCGGCATGAAGCGCCCCGCCTCCCCGCACCTGCTCTCCGAGCCCGCGATCGTCGCGGGCATGGCCCGCGCGGCCCTCCCCGACAGCGAGACGCCGTGGGAGTGGTACATCGAGGACTACGACCGCATCCGCGACACGATGGCCCGCGCGCTCGACGGCTTCGAGGACTTCAACCGCCGGGTACGGCTGCCGCTCGGCTTCCGCATCAAGCAGCCCGCGCGCGAACTCGTCTTCCTCACCCCGTCCGGGCGCGCCGAGTTCTCCACCGCCGAACTGCCCGACGTCGTCCCCGCCCCCGGCACCCTGGCCCTGGGCACCATGCGCTCCCACGACCAGTGGAACACCACGATCTACTCCGACAACGACCGCTATCGGGGGATCAAGAACCTGCGCACGCTGGTCTTCATGAACGAGGACGACATGCGCGAACGCGGCATCGCGAAGTTCGACCCGGTCGACATCACCAGCACCGCCAGGGACGGCAGTACGCGCCGTCTGCCCGGTTATCTCGCGATCCCGTACGACATCCCGCGCGGCTGCGCGGCCGGATACATGCCCGAGATGAACGTCCTGTGCGCGCTCGGCGACTACAGCACACAGAGCGACCAGCCGATCATGAAACACGTCCGGGTGACCATCGACCCGGCCGCCTGACCGCGCGGTCCCGCCGGGCCTCGGCCGCCACCACGCCCTGTCACCCCCACGCCCTGTCCCCCTCCCCACGCCCTGCCCACCCGTCACGTCCGCCGGGAGCCCCATGCCCACCCCGCAGCCCGTCGTCGCACCGCCCTCCAGAGCAGCCGTGTTCCTGGTGGCCACGGTGAACCCCGGCGGGGAGACCGCCGTACGCGAGACGCTCGCCGATCTGGCGGGGCTGACGCGATCCGTGGCCTTCCGCTCCCCGGACGACCGGCTCAGCTGCGTCGTCGGCATCGGCTCCGCGGGGTGGGACCGGCTCGTCGGCGGACCCCGCCCCCGCGAACTGCATCCCTTCCCGCCGCTCACCGGCCCCCGGCACCGGGCCCCCGCCACGCCGGGCGACCTCCTCTTCCATCTGCGCGCCCGGCGCATGGACCTCTGCTTCGAACTCGCCCGGCTCCTGATCGACGCCCTGGGCCCCGCCGTCACCGTCGTCGACGAGACCCACGGCTTCACGTACTTCGACGAGCGCGACCTCCTCGGCTTCGTCGACGGCAGCGAGAACCCCGAGGGCGAGGCGGCGGCCGAGGCCGTCCTCGTCACCGCCGCCGAGGACGATCCGCCCTTCCACGGCGGCAGTTACGTCGTCGTCCAGAAGTACGTCCACGACATGACGGCCTGGCAGGCGCTCACCGTCGAGCAGCAGGAGCACGTGATCGGCCGTACGAAGGCGGCCAACGTCGAACTCCCCGACGACGTCAAGCCGGCCGACTCCCACGTGGCGCTCAACGCGATCGTCGACGAGGACGGCACCGAGCGGCAGATCCTGCGCGAGAACATGCCCTTCGGCACCATCGGCCGGGGCGAGTTCGGCACGTACTTCATCGGCTACGCCCGGACCCCCGAGGTGACCGAGCGGATGCTGCGCAACATGTTCCTCGGCGATCCGCCCGGCCGCACCGACCGGATCCTCGACTTCTCCACCGCCGTCACCGGCGGCCTCTTCTTCGTCCCCAGTGCCGACCTCCTCGACGATCTCCCCGCACCGCCCGCAGCCGCCGCAGCCGCCGTCCAGCGGGACGACTCCCTGCGCATCGGCAGCCTCAAAGGAGCCCGAGCGTCATGACGATCCCCGCCACCACCGGCAACCTGCACCGCGAACTGGCCCCCATCACCCCCGCCGCCTGGGCCGAGATCGAGGAGGAGGCCGCCCGTACCTTCCGGCGGCACGTCGCCGGACGCCGGGTCGTCGACGTGCCCGAACCGGGCGGCCCCGGACTCGCCGCCGCCGGTACCGGGCACCTCTCCACCATCGACCCGCCCGCCCCCGGCGTCACCGCACGGCTGCGCGAAGCCCGGCCACTGGTCGAACTCCGCGTCCCGTTCACCGTGAGCCGCTCCGCCGTGGACGACGTCGAACGCGGCTCCCACGACTCGGACTGGCAGCCGGTCAAGGACGCGGCACGCGCCATGGCGTTCGCCGAGGACCGTGCCGTCTTCGACGGCTACGCGGCGGCCGGCATCGAAGGGCTGCGGTCCCGCTCCTCCAACCCGGAGCTGAGCCTCCCGCCCGAGCCGCGCGACTACCCCGACGCGATCAGCCGCGCCCTGACCGCGCTGCGCCTGGCCGGGGTCGACGGTCCGTACGCGCTGCTGCTCGGCGCCGACGCGTACACGGCGGTCAGCGAGACCTCCGACCACGGCTATCCGATCGCGGCGCACCTCGGCCGCATCCTCGGCGGCGACCCGATCTGGGCCCCCGCCCTGACCGGTGCGTTCGTACTCTCCACCCGGGGCGGGGACTTCGAGCTGCTGCTCGGCCAGGACCTGGCGATCGGCTACACCGGGCACGACGCCAAGGGCATCGAGCTGTACTTCCAGGAGACGCTGACCTTCCTGACGTACACCGACGAGGCGGTCGTCTTCCTGACGCGCTGAACGGCGGTACGCGCTGAACGGCGGTAGAAGGGTGGTACGCGCTGAACGGCGGGCGATGCCGCAGGTTCAGCCGAGGGAGACCACGGTCGCGCTCGCGTCCCCGTCCGGGGTCCGGTAGGTCACGGTGTCCCCGGCGCGGTGCCCGAGCAGCGCCCTCCCGAGCGGGCTGTCGGCCGTGACCAGGGTCCGGTCCAACTCCTCGGCGACCTCGCCGAGCTGGAGCGTCGACTCCGCCCCGTCCGCGAACCGTACGGTGACGGTGCTGCCCACGCCGACCACCTCCGTGGACGGCGGCCCGGCCACCGAAGCCTCCCGGATCCGCCCCTCGATCTCGTCGATGCGGCGGTCCAGGCGCGCGAGGTCCGAGGCGCGCTGCAACTCGTCGGCCTCGTCCGCCCGGTCGCCGACCGGGTCCTCGTTCCGCAGCGTCGCCGCCACCTTCGCCCGCTCGGCGCGCAGCTCGTCGAGGTCCTTCCGGAGCGCCCGCAGAGCCTCGGCGCTGATGGGTTCGGGTCCACCGGTCATGGGTCCATTACCCCACCGGCGGGGAACACCGGCAAATCGCACATCGCACGGTTACGGTAACGAACCATGACACGGTGGTTGCCACAGTCCGCGGTCGCCCGGCTCGCCCTCTCGGTCGTCGCCGGAGCGGCGGTCGCGTCGCTGGTCGCCGTCCTCGCCGACCCGCCGCTCGGCACCCTGGCCGGAATCGCCGCGACGGAGGCCGTGTTCGTCGTGACGGGCTGGCTCGTCCTGTGGCCCATGGACGCCGCCACCACCCGGCGCGACGCCCGACGGGAGGACTTCAGGCCGGCGGTCGACGAGATCGTCATCGTCGCCGTGGCGCTGTGCGGGCTCGCCAGCATCGTCGTCCTGCTGCTGCGCGGCGGCACCGACACCGGCCACGCCGCTGCCGCGACCGCGCTCAGCGGGGTGTTCATGGCGTGGGCCGCGCTCCATCTGATGTACGCCACGCGGTACGCCTACCTCTACTGCGGGACGTCCGAGGGCGGCATCGACTTCAACTCGAAAGAGCCGCCCGCGTACCGCGACTTCCTCTACTTCAGCTACAACCTGGGCATGACCTACCAGGTCTCCGACACCGACGTGTCCGACCGGCGGATCCGCGCGGTGGTACTGCGCCACTCCCTGCTGTCGTACGTCTTCGGCACCAGCATCCTCGCCACCGCCATCAACCTCGTCGTCGGCCTCGTCACCGGCTGACTCACGGATCGCCCGGGACCCGCTCGAGCGCGGCGGCCACATCGGTCTCCCGGGCCACGGCGGTCAGGGCACGGGCCATGACCGAGCCCGGCTCGCGCGCGTGGACCACGAGGCCCACCGGCACGGTCCGCTCCGGTCCGACCAGCGGCACCGCGCGCATCCCGTGCGGGACGCCGAAGACTTGCAGCCAGGTGTGCGGCACGACACTGGCCCACCGGCCCGTGCGGACATGGGAGAAGAGGGCGCCCACCGAATCGGTCTCGACCCGGGGCGAGGGCCGCACCCCGGCCTCCTCGAACACCTCGTCCAGCACCCGGCGGCCCTGCATCGCCCCGCCCAGCAGGCAGAGCGGCAGCCGTGACGCCTCGGCCCAGGTCGCCGTCGCGCCCTGCGCGGTCCGGTCCGCCACGCCGGTGAGCAGCACGTACCGCTCCTCGTACAGCGGGAGGGCCGAGAAGCCCTCCGGGAGCTGTCCGTCCAGGTACAGCAGGCCGGCGTCGATCTCGAAGTCCCGCAGCCGACGGAGGATCTCCTCCGACCGCAGGTCGGCGAGGACCTCGACGGTCACCAGCGGGTGCGCGGCGCAGAGGGGAGCGGTGAGCAGGGAGACGGCGCCCGACGCGTTCGGGACCGTACCGATCCGGATCCGGCCGCTGAGGCCGGTGCGCAGCGCGCCGATCTCGTCCTTGAGCGCGTCGCGGTCGGCCAGGATCCGCTGCGCCCACACCACGATCCGCTCACCCTCGGGCGTCAGCCCCTCATAGCTGCGGCCGCGCCGGACGAGCGGCACGTCCAGCTCCTCCTCCAGCTTCCGGACGGCCTCCGAAAGGGCGGGCTGGGAGACGTAGCAGGACTGCGCGGCCCGGGCGAAATGACGCTCACGGGCGAGGGCGACGAGGTACTCGAGTTGGCGGAACAGCACGTCACGGGTCTACCCGACCGTCCACGGCCACGCCAATCGGCCCCGCCCGGCCGATGCCCGCCCTCATGCCCGGGGCAGGTGCCGGCGGCTGAACCGCGCCGTGACCGTCAGACAGAACAGGCCGCCGGCGGCGAGGCCCGCGAGCAGGGCGGCGTAGGGCGCGGCCCCGGCGGTGACGGCGAGCAGCAGCGGAGCGAGGAAGCCGCTGTAGGCCGCGCCCTGGTGGACGAAGGCCGTGGAGGGCCGTGCGGCCGGCGGCGCGAGCCGTTCGATCTCCCGCAGCCCCGACGCCAGGGTGAGGCCGTAGCCGCCGCCCAGGAGGACCGCGGCGAACACCACCAGGCCGACCGAGTCCCCGTACGCGGCGCACGCGCCGACCAGGAGACCGCCGATCACGGTCACCATCGCCACGAGCGTCGCCCGCGCGCTGTGCGCGTGGTCGAGCCGGTCGGCCAGCGGCCGCACCGCGAGGCCCACCGCGAACGTCAGCGCCGCGACGAGCCCGCTGAACACCGGTTCGTATCCGGGTATCCGGTCGGCCACCAGGGGCGGCAGGACGACGTACGCGACGGTGGAGGCGCCGAACACCGCGGGACTCGCCGGAAGCACCACCCAGAGGAAGCGGGGGTGCGCGAGCAGGGCCCGGCCCGAGGCCGTGAACCGCGGCTGCGCAGCGGCGGCGACCGTCGTCGGCGGTGCCCCGGGAACCCGTGCGGTCGCTCCGAGCGCCAGCAGGGCCACGGCGGCGTGGACGAGACCGGGCAGCACGGTGGGTCCCGGCAGCCACTCGGCCAGCGAGCCCGCCGTGAGCGCCCCTGCGGCGAAGCCGCCGCCGGTGGCGTACGCGGCGCGCACCGCCCCGGCGTCGGGTCGGCCGGCCCCGGCGGACAGCTCCCGCAGCCAGGCGGTGCCCGCCGTCAGCACGAGACCGGCCGCGAGCCCGGTGGCGATCCGGCTGACGTACACGGCCGCCTGGGACACGGCCGCCGCCGCGAGGACGACGCTGGCGGCGGCGGACAGGGCGAGCGCGGACCGCACCACCCGCCGCCGCCCGGCCCGGCGCGCGGCCGGGCCGCCGAGCAGCAGCCCGGGCAGGAGCCCGAGGAGGTACGTGGTGAACATGGCGGCGACCGGGACGGCGGGCCACCGCTCCTGGGTCCGGTACACCACCGAGAGCGGGGCGAACTGGTTCGCGCCCCACCCGGCGACGAACAGCGCTGCCGCCACCGGAATCCAGCCGCGCACGGCGCGGGAAACGGGCATGGCGGAAGGCGCCTTTCTGTCGGGGGGTCGCAAATGAGCCTCCGACAAATTCCCGGGGCGCGTCAAAGAGGGCTTTCCGATGACGTGATAGGCGCCGCTTGTCACCCCACCTGCCTGCCCCGACGGCGCCGCGCGCGCCCAGCGCCACGTGTTCCGTGCACACCCGACCACTCCGTGCTACAGTCGAGATCAGTTGCAGTTGTGGTTCCCATAAACTTCAAGTGCCTTTGGCGAATTCCATTCGCCGGGCACTTTTTGTATTTTCGGCGCTGTTTCCGGACGGGGCAATCATCACGGCGACGCCGGGATGCGCACAGTGCGCACCCCGGGTAGTGCCTCGAAGGAGATATGACATGGCTACTGGCACCGTGAAGTGGTTCAACTCGGAAAAGGGCTTCGGCTTCATCGAGCAGGAGGGTGGCGGCCCGGACGTGTTCGCCCACTACTCCAACATCGCGACCTCCGGGTTCCGTGAGCTCCAGGAGGGCCAGAAGGTGACCTTCGACGTCACCCAGGGTCAGAAGGGCCCGCAGGCGGAGAACATCCTCCCCGCCTGACGCCGAGCCTTCCGACGCAGCTGGGGTCCCCACCCATCGGGTGAGGACCCCAGCTCGTCGCGTGTTCCGGACGAGGTCATCACTCATGAACGCTTTCGCATCGCAGGACCCCCGCATCCCCGCGCTTCCCCCGGTCGCCTCCTTCGACGAGCTGGATCTGCCCGTTGAGGTACGGGAGGTGCTCACCGAACTCGGTGTCTCCGCGCCCTTCCCCATCCAGGCCGCGACGCTGCCGAACGCCCTCGCCGGACGCGACGTCCTCGGGCGCGCGCGCACCGGGTCGGGCAAGACGCTCGCCTTCGGGCTGCCCCTGCTCGTGCGGACGGCCGGCCGCCGCGCCGAGTCGCGCGCGCCGCGCGCCCTGATCCTCGTCCCCACCCGTGAGCTGGCCCAGCAGGTCGCCGACGCCCTCATGCCGTACGCCCGGGCCCTGAAGCTGCGCCTGACCACCGTCGTCGGCGGTCTCTCCATCGGCCGGCAGGCCGCCGCGCTGCGCGAAGGCGCCGAGGTCGTCGTGGCGACGCCCGGGCGCCTGAACGACCTCGTCGCGCGCAAGGACTGTCGCCTGGACCGGGTGGACATCACCGTCCTGGACGAGGCCGACCAGATGGCCGACCTGGGCTTCCTCGACCAGGTCACCGAGATCCTCGACCTGGTGCGCCCCGACGGCCGGCGCATGCTGTTCTCCGCCACCCTCGACCAGGACGTCGACCACCTCGTCGAGCGCTACCTGCACGACCCGGTCAGGCTCTCGGTCGACCCGTCCGCCGCCGCCGTCGCCACGATGGAGCATCACGTCCTGCAGGTGCACGGCGCCGACAGGTTCGCCACCGCCACGGAGATCGCCGCCCGCGACGGGCGCGTGATCATGTTCCTGGCCACCAAGGCCGCCGTCGACCGCTTCACCGCCCACCTGCGCGGCAGCGGCGTCCGCGCGGAGGCGCTGCACGGAGGCAAGTCGCAGCCGCTGCGCAACCGCACCCTGGAGCGCTTCAGGAGTGGCGAGATCACCGTCCTGGTGGCCACCGACGTGGCCGCGCGCGGCATCCACGTCGACCAGGTGGACCTGGTCGTCAACGTCGACCCGCCCGCCGACCCCAAGGACTACCTGCACCGCGGCGGCCGGACCGCCCGCGCCGGCGAGTCCGGCAGCGTCGTCACCCTGGTCGTGCCGGACCAGCGCAAGGACGTGGTCCGGCTCCTGGGCGAAGCGGGGATCCGGGTCCAGGTGACCCAGGTCCGCTCCGGCGAGGCCGAGTTGACGCGCATCACCGGAGCCAGGAAGCCGTCCGGCGTGCCCGTCGAGGGCAGCGCGCCGAGCACCGAGCGCGCCAAGCGGGGCGGCGCCGCCTTCCGCGGGATGGGCACGGTCCCGGGCAAGCCCGGCCGCGCCAAGAACGAGTCCCGGCGCGCCGCCGAGGCCCGCAAGACGGCCGAGGCCCGCCAGGCGGCCCGTGTCCGCAAGGGCCGCTAGGGCCCGCTGTGGACCTACCCGCAGCGGTAGGTGAAGCGGGTCTCGGCGGTGTGGCGTGTGGGGGAGACGACGACGAGCCGGGCCGTCGCCCGGTGTTCGCCGGGGCCGTGGAACGTCCAGAGCAGATGCAGGCGCGCCTGCGTCTGATGCAGGGCGAGCCGTTCCTTCAGCAGCCCGGACGCGGTGCCGTCGCTGCGCTCCCAGCGGTACGTGACGGTGCCGGGCCGTCCGTCGGTCTCCAGGACGGCCACGATGTCGGCGGTGCCGTCGCAGCCGGGCGGCCGTGCGGGGGCGGCGACGGTCACGCCGCGTACCGCGACCTCGGGCCCTAGCCGCTGCCAGGCCAGAAAGGCCAGGACGGCCAGCAGGACCACGGCGGGCAGCGCGTAGCGGCGCAGTGTTCTGCGGCGGCGCGGCAGGGTCTCGGGCGGAGCCGCGTGCCAGAGCTGCGCGGTGGTCGGTCCGACGGTCAGGCGATGGCCGGCCGCGGGCGTGACCCCGGGTCCGAAGCGGAGGACCTCGCCCTCCACCCGGTCCGGCGGCACGTCCTGCGCCGGTCCTTCGAACCAGTGACTGCCGAGGACCGTGGCGCTGTAGTCGTCGTTCGTGTCGCGATCGCTCATGAGATCGTGCACCGCCTGGTGAGGATCTGTCGGGTGGAACCGCCGTTCGCGGCGGCCGGGGACGTGGTCGCCCTGACGCCCCAGTAGCAGCCGCCGCCCCGGAAGGTGTGCGTCAGCGTGATCGTGTACCGCGTCGCTCCGCTCCGCTCCACGCGCTGGGAGCCGTCGGACACCTCGCCCTTGCCGTCGGTCGTGAACCAGGAGAGGTCGAGCACCACGGGTCCTGTCCCGTCCGCCACGACCTCGAACGAGGCCTCGGCCGTGGTCGACCCCGTCTGGCGCAGCCCCGTGACGGCGACCGACTTCACGCCGACCGGACGTGTCGTGGGCGGTGTGGTCGGTGGCGTGGTGGGCGGTGTGGTCGGAGGCGTGGTCGGCGGGTCCGTCGTCGGCAGGGTGGCCGTCGGGGTGAGCGCGGGCGTGGGCACCAGGGTGGGCACGAGCGTCGGCGTCGTCGGCGGAGCGCTCGACGGGGTCGCCGACTCGGACGCCGAAGGCGTGGCCTCGGGAGACGGCGTGCTCGTGGGCGACGCGGCCGTCGGGGACACCGAGGCGGTCGGCCGTGTGCTCGTCGTGGCGAAGGACTCGGCCGTGGAGCCGCCGCCTCCGTCGTCACCGGCCCGGGCGGCGACGGCCGCCAGGAGGGCGAGGATCAGCGCCGTCAGTCCGGCCGGGACGACGAGGTCCGGCCACAGCCGGCGCCCGCGGCCCGCGGGCCGGGGCAGGGTGGTCGTGGCCAGTGCGGTCGTGCCCGTGGCCGGCTCGCCGCCGGAGGAGGGGAAGAGCAGGGGGAGAAGAGCGGCCAGCGCGGCGAGCCTGCCCCGCCCGCGCTCCTCCCAGTCCTCGCCGTACGCGGCCGTGGCGACCGATTCGAGCTCCGCCACGAAGGCCGTCGCGTGCTCGGGGCGCTGCCCAGGGGCCTTCGCCAGTCCGCGCCGGATCAGCGGACGCAGCGGCTCCGGGACCTCGGCGTCCGGTACGGGCGCGTCGAGGTGCTGGAGGGCGAGTTCGGCGATGTTCTGCCCGGTGAACGGCTTGCGACCGGTCAGGCACTCGAAGAACGTCGCGGTCGCCGCGTACACGTCGGCGGCCGGTGACGCGGGCTCGCCGTTCCACTGCTCCGGGGCCATGTACGCGGGGGTGCCCGCCACCCCCGGCCTGCTGCCGTGGTCCGTGGCGATGCCGAAGTCCACGAGCGAGGACGTGCCGTCGGCCGCGACCAGGACGTTCTCCGGCTTGTAGTCCCGGTGCACGACCCCCGCCCGGTGCGCGGCGGCCAGGCCGAGGAGCGAGCCCTTGAGCACCACGAGAGCCGCCTCGGGGCCGGTGGCGCCCTCCCGGGCGAGCAGGGCGCGCAGGGCGATCCCGTCGACCAGCTCCATGACGATCGCCGCGCCCCGCGGAGACTCCACGTACTCGTAGAGCCGGACCACGTGCGGCGTGTCGAGTGCGGCGAGCAGCCGTGCCTCGGCCCGGAACCCCCGCACGAACGCGGCGTCCGTGCGCAGGCGTTCGCCGAGGTACTTCACGGCGACCGGTACACCGGTCGCGTCGTGGACGGCCAGCACCACGCGCCCGCCGGCGCCCGCCCCCAGCTCCCGGGACTCCGTGTACCCGGGTACCACCCATGCGTTCATACCGCCCCCAGCCCCCAGCCCCCTGACCCCAGTCCCCTGTCCCCAGTCCCCGTCCCCCTCCATGGGGACAGATTCCGGCCACGACCGGTTCCCGGCAAGAGCGCGCGCGTGGGGTGCGGGCGGCGCGTGGACGTGCGCCGAGTGTACGGCCCCTTCGTCGGCGTCCCGTCAGACGGTGACGACCTCGACGCCCGCGTCGGTCAGCCGCCGCACCGCGTCGTCGGGCATGCCTGCGTCGGTGACGAGGACGTCGACGCGATCGAGCCCGCAGATCCGGGCGAAGGCGCGCCGTCCCATCTTCGAGGAGTCGCCGGCCACGACGACCCGGCTCGCGCGCTCGGCGAACAGCCTGCTGATGCCGGCCTCGTCCTCGTGGTGGGCCATGATCCCGAGTTCCGGGTCGATGCCGTCGATGCCGAGGACCACGACGTCGAGCACCACCTCGTCGAGGACCCCGGCGGCCAGTGGTCCGACCAGCTCGTACGTCTGCGGACGGGCCACACCGCCCGACACGACGATCTTGATCTGCGGGCGGACGGCCAGTTCGCCGGCGATGTTGAGCGCGTTGGTCACCACGGTGAGCGCGGGCGCGGGCGGAGTGCCGGGGGACTCGGTCCGTCCGCCGCCGAAGCGCAGGGCGAGCGCCCGGGCGACCTCGGTGGTGGTCGTCCCGCCGTTGAGGCCCACCACCTCTCCCTCGCGGACCAGTTCGGCGACGGCCGCGGCGATGCGCTGTTTCTCCGAGGCGTGCCGGGAGGACTTGTAGCGCAGCGGCAGCTCGTAGGAGACCCCGTGCGGGACGGCGCCGCCGCGGGTGCGGACCAGCAGCCGCTGCTCGGCGAGTTCGTCCAGGTCGCGGCGGATCGTGGCGGGGGAGACGTCGAGCGTCCCGGCGGCCTCCTCGACCTCCAGCCTGCCGGTCGCGGCGAGCAGTTCAAGGAGCGTGTTCCACCGCTCGTGCTTCGACATGATCGCGATTTTAGCGCCGCGCGGCGGCCGTGGGCCCTGGACCGTACGCCCCGGCTGATGGATACTACGCACCGTACTGTTGCTCGAAGATGCTCGAAAATAATCTGTTACGAGCAAGACCGAGCATCCTGTGTCTGTGAAGGAGTCGCACGTGCCCATCCCGGGACCCTCCCGCACCGCCGCCGAAATCGCCTCGCAACCGGCCTCCTGGCGCCGGGCCGCCGAGACCCTGCCCCAGCACCGCGCGGCGCTCCCGGTGCGCGGCGAGCGCGTCGCCGTCGTCGGCTGCGGCACCTCCTGGTTCATCGCCCAGGCCTACGCCCAGCTCCGGGAGAACGGCGGACACGGCGAGACCGACGCCTTCGCCGCCTCCGAGTTCCCCCTCGGCCGCCGCTACGACCGGGTCCTCGCCCTCACCCGCTCCGGCACCACGACCGAGGTGCTCGACCTGCTGCGCGCCGTCAAGGGGACCGTGGCCACCGGCGCCCTCACCGCCGACCCCACGACCCCCGTCATGACGGCCGCCGACGCCGTCGCCGTCCTCGACTTCGCCGACGAGGAGTCGGTGGTGCAGACCCGCTTCGCCACCACCGCCCTCGCCCTGCTCCGTGCCCACCTGGAGGCCGAGGACGCCCTCCCGGCCGGGGTCCGCACCGTCGAGCGGGCCGCCAAGGACGCCGAGCGGGCCGTCGCCGAACCCCTAGGCGGCGACGTCACCGGCGCGGAGCAGTACACCTTCCTCGGCACCGGCTGGACCTACGGACTCGCCCTCGAAGCCGGTCTGAAGATGCGGGAGGCGGCCGGCGCCTGGACCGAGGGCTACCCGGCCATGGAGTACCGCCACGGCCCCATCAGCATCACCGCGCCCGGCCGCGTCGCCTGGTCCCTCGGCCCCGTCCCCGCGGGCCTCGCCGACGACGTCGCCCGGGTCGGCGGCACCCTCGTCGCAGACTCCGGCGACACCGAGGCGGAGCTCGACCCGATGGCCGACCTCATCCGCGTCCAGCGGCTCGCCGTGCTGCTCGCCGAGGCCCAGGGCCAGGACCCCGACCGGCCCCGGAACCTCACCCGGTCCGTCGTGCTCGCGCCCGCCGGGACGGAGGAGAACTGATGCCCCTCACCTCCACGGGCGAGATCGTCCTCGGCGCCCGCGAACGCATCGCGGGCGCGGGGGCGTTCAACGTCATCCAGATCGAGCACGCGCAGGCCATCGTCGCCGGCGCGGAGGCCGCGGGGCTGCCCGTCATCCTCCAGATCAGCGAGAACACCGTCCGCTACCACGGCTCCCTGGAGCCGATCGGACTCGCCACCCTCGCCATCGCCCGCCGCGCCGCCGTTCCGGTCGCCGTCCACCTCGACCACGCCGAGTCGCCCGAACTCGTCCACGAGGCCGTCGCCCTCGGCTTCCCCTCCGTCATGTTCGACGCCTCGACCCTCCCGTACGACGAGAACGTCGCCGCCACCCGTGCGATGACGGACCACTGCCACCGCCACGACGTCTGGCTGGAGGCCGAACTGGGGGAGGTGGGCGGCAAGGACGGCGCCCACGCGCCGGGCGTGCGCACCGACCCGGACGAGGCGCGCGCGTTCGTCGCCGCGACCGGCGTCGACGCCCTCGCCGTCGCCGTCGGCAGCTCCCACGCCATGCTCACCCGGGACGCCGTCCTCGACCTCGAACTCGTCGCCAGGCTCCGCGAGGCCGTCGACGTCCCCCTGGTCCTGCACGGCTCCTCGGGCGTCCCGGACGACGAGCTCGGCCGGGCGGTCCGGGCCGGCATGACGAAGGTGAACGTCGCCACCCACCTCAACAAGGCGTTCACCGGCGCCGTCCGGACCCACCTGGGAGAGAACGCCTCGACCGTCGACCCGCGCCGCTACCTCGGCCCTGCGCGCACGGCCGTCGCCGAGGCGGTCACCCACCTTCTTCAGGTGCTGGCGGCACAGGCTCCGCTGGTTCGCACGTGACGCGGTCGCGCGGGGTGTAGTGCGTACGGAAGGTCTCCCGGCCGACCTCCGCCCCGCCGTCGCGGAAGACCCGGTCCACCGTGATGTCGAAACCCTCCAGGGGGTCCTGCGGCTCGCACTTCGGGCCGGTGCCGGTCCGCTCGGCGGGCTCCGTGAGGTTGGTCCGGGGACCTTCCACGGCCTCGACCGCGTCGTACTTCTTCGTGCCGAGGAAACTGACCGTCACGGAGGAGTCCGTCGCGGTCGCCTTGACGTAGATCCAGGCGTCCGAGTTGTTGCGGAACTTCAGGTCGAGGGTGCCCCAGGCCACGGTCGCCTCCCGGCCCGGCGGGTACCGCTCGATGTAGAACGAGTGCGCGCCGTACTCGACCGGCTTGACCCCGGCGAAGAAGATGGCGTTGAAGACCGTCGTCGCGACGGCGGACACACCGCCGCCCGGCGCCGAGTGGTACTGGCCGTCCAGGATCATCGTGCCGTCCACGAAACCGTTGGCCTTGGTGCGTTCGCCGACGGTCCGGTTGAAGCTCCACACCTCGCCGGGCTTCACCAGCGAGCCGTTGATCAGCTCGACCGCCCGGCCGATGTTGATCGTCCGGTAGGGCGCGGTGGGGAAGTTGACCGTGAAGCTCGACATCTGCTCCTTGATGCCCATCCGCGCCACCGATTGCCGGGTCAGCACCGGCTGGATCAGCTCGGTGGCCACCGGCCCGGTCCTTGCGGCCTCGCCGCGCTTCGGGAGCAGCGGCATCACCGCGTCGCCCAGCGCCTCCGCGGTCACCTCGTGGCCCGGCCTGCCGTCCGAGAGGACCACGACCCGGCCGTTCTCCACGCCGAGCCGTGCCTCCACCGGGCCGGTCGCGATCGCGTCGAGCGGGCGCGCCACCGCCGGGTCGCGGAGCAGGCCCTTCTCGTCGAGCGTCGGCACCAGCCGGCCCTCGGCGTCGGCCTTCACGGTGAGATGCGCGCCCAGCGTCGTCGGCGTGATCCGGAGGCGTTCGCCGTCCACGGTCAGGGTGACCGGACCCGACATCGCGGGCGTCCCGAAGGTGTTGAGGAAGCCCGCCGTCTCGGCCTCGCCGACCTCGGGCGGGGACACGGCGGTCGGCAGCGGCACCGGATGCGGGGATTCGGGCTCGGGGTAGTTGGCGCGCAGGGTGTCCACGGAGCCGTCGACGTCCATCTTCTGGCCGTCCCTGGGCTGCACGGTCACCGCCTGGCCGTTCTTGAAGGAGACGGCTCCCTCCACGGTCGTACGGTCATGGGTGCGGGCCGTCTCGACCATCGCCGCCCGCGCCTCGGTCTCGTCGAAGCGGACGACCGGCTCGACGTTCCGCTCGCCCGAGGAGAACAGCCGCCCTATCACCGTCACCGGATCGCGGGCCGGATCGGCGGCCTTGTCGACGGTCTTCGCCACGTCGACGCTCAGCCCGGCCGTCGCGGGGGCGACCGTTCCGGTGCTCTCACCGATCCGCACCGGTATCGGTGCGGTCCAGGACGCGGGGGCCGACGACGTCAGCTTCGCGCGCGCCTCCTCGCGGCTCATGCCACCGATGTCCACCCCGTCCACCCGGGTGCCGTCGGATATCTCGTCCCCGGTCGCGATGAGCCCCGCCGCGTACAGCCCACCGGCGGCCAGCAGTGCCACTCCGGCCGCCGTCACCGCGAGCCGGACGCGCCGACGGCGCCGGTCGTCGGAGGACGACGGCGTCGCGTCGTCCTCCCCTGAGGAGCCGAGGTCCCTGGAGTCACCGTTCCTGGAGTCGCGCACGCAACCTCCCGTTGCGGATCGGGGTACCCGAGATCCTTCCGCGACGTTACGCCGTGTGGGTGTGCCGCGCATGTCGGAAAGCCCTGACCTGCGCCGACGGGAACACGATGGGGCGGGATCCGATCGGCGCCGGGGGCCGAAGGCCTTCGAGATGCACCAGCGGTCCCCTGTACGGAGAATTGGGTGGGTACAGGGTCCGCTCCGCCACCGGGCGCCAACCAGGCAAGGGGGCGGTCGACGATGCCGCCGCGACAGCAGATCCGGGTTCCCTTCCGGCCCGGGACGCTGAAGAGCTGGACCCTGGTCTACGTGGTGGTCGTGTCGGGGCTCACGGCCGCCTACCTCACGTATCCCGAGTGGCACGCGCCGCTGTGGGCGCTCATCGGGCTCGGCGGTGTCGCCGCGATCCTCACGGGCGTCCATCTCCACAAGCCGGCCAGACGCTGGCCCTGGCTCGTGCTCGCGGCGGCCAACTTCACCTTCGTGGCGGGTGACACGGCGTACAACATCCTGGAGAGCCTGTTCGACCAGACCAACCCCTTCCCCTCGGTGGCCGACGCCCTCTACCTGGCGACGTATCCCCTGTTCGCCATCGGGCTCTTCGGGTTCATCCGCTACCGCGCCGCCTCGCGCGACCTCGCCGTGGCGCTCGACGCCCTCATCCTCACCTCCGGACTCGCCCTGCTCTCCTGGGTGAACCTGATCACCCCGCTCGCCAAGTCGCCCGACATGACGTGGATCGAGAAGGCCATCTCGATCGCCTATCCGCTCGGGGACGTCCTGATGCTCGCGATGCTCGCCCGACTCCTGGTCCCCGGCGGACTCAAGTCCCGTGCCGTACAGCTGCTCACCATCGGAACCTGCGGCATCCTCGCCTCCGACGTCATCTACGGCACGCTCCAACTGCGCGGCACCTGGCAGGTGGGCACCGGCTGGGACATCGGCTGGGTCCTCTTCTTCACCGCCTGGGGCCTCGCGGCGCTCCACCCCTCCATGACCGGACTGACCGAACGCGCCCCCGAGCCGCCGTCCGTCATCGCCGAACGGCGCCTCGCGCTCCTCGCGGCCGCCTCGCTCGTCGCCCCCGTGCTGCTGCTCTACCAGTCCCTGCGCGACGACCGCGAACAGGACATCGCCGTCATCGCGGTCTTCTCCGCGATCATGTTCCTGCTCGTGCTCACCCGGCTGTGGAGCATGATGGCCGAACACCGCCACGCCGAGGAACGCGAGCGCAGCCTGCGCGTGGCCGCCGCCTCACTGGTGGCCGCGCTGAGCCCGCGCGAGGTCGCCAGCGCCGTCGAGGTGTCCACCGCGACACTCGTCGGACCGGGCACCCCGCACAAGAGCATGCTCCTGGCGCGGGACCGCCGACGGCTCCTCAACGCCGTCCCCACCGGCCACCTGCCCTGGAACTTCCGGGGCACCCAGCTCACCGGCCCGCACAGCGCCCCCTGGTCCGAACTCCTCGCCGACGGCGGCAGGCTCGTCGCCACCGACGAGCTCGACCCCTCCGTCGCGCGCGCCCTCGGCCCGCTCTCGCACGCCCTGCTCTGCCCGCTCGCCCTCCAGGCGCCCGCCGCGGGGGAGTCCCTGCTCGGCGTCCTGCTGCTGGCCGCGCCCGAGAAGAAGCTCCGCGCGATCGCGGGACCCGCCCAGTCCCTGGCCTCCCAGGCAGCCCTGGCGCTCGAACGGTTCGGGCTCAGCGAGGAGGTCAACCGCCGTACCAGCGAGGCGTACTTCCGCACCCTCGTGCACAACACCTCCGACGTCATCCTGATCATCGACGACGACGACACCGTGCGGTACGCCAGCCCCTCGGCCGAGTCCATGTTCGGCCACTCGCTGCTGCCCGGCACCCCCCTCACCGAACTGCTCGCGCCCGGCGACGCCGCCGGTGCGCTGCGGATCCTGGCGGGCGTCCGGCGCCGCGGCGACGGAGACGCCAGGGACGACTGGAAACTGCGCCGGGGCGAGGCCACCGACCTGCACGTCGAGGTCCGGTGCAGCAACCTCCGTGACGAACAGACCGTCCACGGCCTCGTCCTCACCCTGCGGGACGTCACCGAGCAGCGGAAACTGGAGCGCGAACTGACCCACCGCGCGTTCCACGACTCCCTCACGGGCCTGCCCAACCGCGTCCTGCTCCTCGAACGGATCGAGCGAGCCCTCCTGCGCGGCCGCCGCGAATCCACCCTGACCTGCATGCTCTTCGTCGACCTCGACGACTTCAAGGTCGTCAACGACACCATGGGGCACTCCGTCGGCGACGAACTCCTCGTCGCCGTCGCCCGCAGGCTGACCTCCGTGCTGCGGCTCAGCGACACCGCGGCCCGGCTCGGCGGCGACGAGTTCGCCGTCCTCATCGAGGGGGCCAAGGAACCGGGGGACGCCGAGGCGCTCGCGGCCCAGATCGTGCACACCCTCAGCCAGCCCTTCCACCTGACCGACGGCGCGGTCTCCGTCTCGACCAGCGTCGGGGTCGCCACCGTCCTCGACAGCGCCCACGCCGAGGAGCTCCTCGGCCACGCCGACCTCGCGCTCTACGCGGCCAAGGCGGCCGGCAAGAAACGCTGGCGGCGGTTCCGGCCCGAGCTCCACTCGCGCCTGGTCGCCCGGCACGAACTCCAGGAGAACATGGACACGGCCATCGCCGACCACGCCTTCGCCCTGCGCTACCAGCCGATCATGGAGGTCGCCGGCGGGGCGGTCGCCGGCTTCGAGGCGCTGATCCGCTGGCCGCACGGCCGCCGGGGCATGGTCCCGCCCGACCAGTTCATCGCCCTGGCCGAGGAGAGCGGCCACATCATGCCGCTCGGTGCCTGGGTCCTGGAGCACGCGGCGCTCGACGTCGCCCGCTGGCAGCGCGCCCGGCCGGGTCCTGACCCGCCGATGCGCGCCAACGTCAACGTCTCCGCACGGCAGTTCCGCGATCCCGGCCTCCTCGACGACGTCCGCCGCACCCTCAACTCCTCCGGGCTCGCGCCGGGCTCCCTCGTCCTGGAACTCACCGAGACCGTGCTGATGCGCAGGGACGAGCAGATCCGCACGACCATGCGGGCCCTGCGCGACCTGGGCGTCTCCCTGGCCATCGACGACTTCGGCACCGGGTTCTCCTCGCTCAGTTATCTGCGGGAGTTCCCCATCGACGTCCTCAAGGTCGACAAATCGTTCATCGACGACATCACCACCGACCGGCAGCAGATGGCGCTGGTCGAGGGCATCGTCCGGATCGCCGACGTCCTCGGGCTCGACGTCGTCGCCGAGGGCATCGAGCACGAGGAACAGCGCGAACTCCTCGCCGCCATGGGCTGCCGGTACGGCCAGGGCTTCCTGTTCGCCCGGCCGATGACCGAAGGAGGCCAACCCCTGGGCCCTGCACGGCATCGCGGAGCGCCTCCTGGAGGCCGAGTCGCGCGGCATGTGGGAGAAGCCGGACCCCGAGAC
>NZ_JBEZNQ010000024.1:0-104839 GCF_040653315.1 Streptomyces sp. NPDC047981
GCGGTGGCCACGCGGCGACGGCCGCAGCGGAGCCGGTCGCTCAGTCCGACGCCGAGGTGCCGACGCAGGTCGCCGCCGACGCGTCCAACGCCCGGACCGACCTGGTGGCCGTGCGCCGTCGCGGCGCCGGAACGGACCTCGCGCCGAATGCGTAACGACGAGCTCGTCGCCCTTGACCGGGCGCACGTCTGGCATCCGTACGGCCCCATGCCGGGACGCGTGGATCCGCTGGTCGTCGCGTCCGCGTCCGGGGTGCGCCTCCGTCTCGCCGAACCGGCGTACGGACAGGCCGAGTTGATCGACGGCATGTCCTCGTGGTGGTCCGCGATCCACGGCTACAACCACCCGGTGCTCAACGAGGCCGTGCGCGGTCAGCTGGACCGGATGAGCCACGTCATGTTCGGCGGACTCACCCACGAGCCGGCGGTCCGGCTCGCGACGCGGCTGGTGGAGATCACCCCCGAGCCGCTGCGGCACGTCTTCCTCAGCGACTCCGGTTCGGTCTCCGTCGAGGTCGCGGCCAAGATGTGCCTGCAGTACTGGCGCTCGGTCGGGCGCCCGGAGAAGCAGCGGTTGCTGACCTGGCGCGGCGGCTACCACGGCGACACCTGGCAGCCGATGTCGGTGTGCGACCCCGAGGGCGGGATGCACGAGCTGTGGTCGGGCGTGCTGCAGCGGCAGATCTTCGTGGAGGCGCCGCCGGTCGCGTACGAGGAGCGGTACGCGGAGCTGCTGCGGGCCGAGATCGCCCGGTACGCGGACGAGACGGCGGCCGTCGTCGTGGAGCCGGTCGTGCAGGGCGCCGGCGGCATGCGGTTCCACGCGCCGGAGTACCTCCGGGTGCTGCGGGAGGCGTGCGACGCGCATGACGTCCTGCTCGTGTTCGACGAGATCGCGACCGGCTTCGGCCGTACGGGCGCCCTCTTCGCGGCGGACCACGTGGGCGTCTCGCCCGATGTGATGTGTGTGGGCAAGGCTCTGACCGGCGGTTATCTGTCGATGGCGGCGACGCTCTGCACCTCCCGGGTCGCCGAGGGGATCTCGCGCGGCGAGGTCCCGGTCCTCGCCCACGGGCCGACGTTCATGGGCAATCCGCTGGCCGCCTCGGTGGCCTGCGCCTCGATCGATCTGCTCCTTTCCCAGGACTGGGCGGTGGAGGTCAAGCGGATCGAGTCCGGTCTGCGCGCGGGCCTGGCGCCCGCGGCCGCGCTGCCGGGGGTCCGTGACGTACGGGTCCTCGGCGCCATCGGTGTCGTCCAGCTCGATCACGAGGTCGACATGGCCGCGGCGACGGAGGCGGCGGTCCGCGCGGGCGTCTGGCTGCGCCCGTTCCGCGACCTGATCTACACGATGCCGCCGTTCGTGACGGGCGACGACGACCTCGCGCGGATCTGCGCGGGGGTCCGCGCCGCCGCCGCGGCGGGCTGAGGACATCGCACGGAGCCGGCCGCGACAGGCCGGTCGGAGAGGACTGCACACACATGAGCGTCATCGTCGTCAGCGGTACGGGTACGGAGATCGGCAAGACGATCGTCACCGCCGCCCTGGCTGCCGTGGCCGTCCGTGAGGGCCGGTCCGTGGCCGTGCTCAAGCCCGCGCAGACCGGACTCGCGCCGGGCGAGCGCGGGGACGCGGACGAGGTCGTCCGGCTCTCCGGGGCCACGACCTCGGTCGAACTGGCTCGGTTCCCCGAGCCGTTGGCGCCCGCGACCGCCGCCCGGCGGGCCGGGATGACCCCGGTCGGCCCGCGCGCGGTCGCGGAGGCGGCGGGCAAGCTGGCCACCGAGTACGACCTGGTCCTCGTGGAGGGCGCGGGCGGGCTCCTCGTCCGCTTCGATCACGACGGCGGCACGCTCGCCGACGCGGCCCGGCTCCTCGGTGCCCCGGTCCTGGTGGTGACGCCCGCCGGGCTCGGCACGCTCAACTCGACCGCGCTGACCGCCGAGGCCCTCGCGGCGCGCGGCATCGAGCAGCTCGGCGTCGTGGTCGGCAGCTGGCCGGCCGCACCCGACCTCGCCTCGCGCTGCAATCTGGCCGATCTGCCGGAGGCGGCGGGCGCGCCGCTGCTCGGTGCGGTGCCGGAGGGCGCGGGCGGTCTCGACCCGGACCTGTTCCGGGCGGAGGCCCAGCGGTGGCTTGCCCCGGCGCTCGGCGGGACCTGGGCGGCGGACACGCTCTGACGGCGGGGGCGGCTCGGCCCTCTCAAGGCCCTTCGGCCGCCGCGGTCCGCCCGGTCTCCGTAGGCTTGTGCCATGCGCGCACACGTCTCGGAGCTGGTCTTCGACTGCGGTGACCCGGCTTCTCTCGTGCGGTTCTGGGCCGGGCTGCTCGGCGGCAGCCCGGTCGACCGGAGCCCCGACTGGTCGTACGTCGAGCCGCCCGGGTTCGTCCGGATCGCCTTCCAGAAGGTGCCCGAGGGCAAGGTCGCGAAGAACCGGCTCCATCTGGACCTGCACGCGCCCGATGTGAGCGCGGCGGCCGACGAGGCCGTCCTCCTCGGGGCCGCGCGCTCGGGCGGGCTCGTCACCGACGAGCAGGGCGACTTCCAGGTGATGCTCGACCCCGAGGGCAACGAGTTCTGTTTCGTGGCGGGCTGAACGGGGCGGAACGGGGCAGAATCACCCCGTTCGTGTCGCACGAGGAGGCCCCGATGTCATCCCGTACCGCCCGGGTCCCCCGGGACGCCGTCCACCATCCGCTGTTCGCCCGCTTCTACGCCCGCTTCAGTGTCTCCGCCGACACCAAGGGCGGCGTCGGCGCCCTGCGCGCGGAGCTGCTGACCGGTCTCGCCGGCCGGGTCATCGAGATCGGCGCGGGGAACGGGCTGAACTTCGCGTACTACCCGGCGGCGGTGTCCGAGGTCGTGGCGATCGAACCGGAGCGGCATCTACGGCAGTTGGCCGTCGAGGCCGCCCGGGGCGCCGATGTGCCGGTGGACGTCGTGCCGGGGGCGGCGGAGGCGCTTCCGGTGAAGAGCGAGGCCTTCGACGCGGCGGTCGCCTCGCTGGTGCTGTGCACGGTACGGGACGTGCCGCGCGCGCTCGCGGAGGTGCGCCGGGTGCTGCGGCCGGGTGGCGAACTGCGCTTCTTCGAGCACGGGGTGGCGCCCTCGGCGGGGATGGCGCGGACCCAGCGGGTGCTGGACCGCACGGTGTGGCCGCTGCTGTTCGGCGGCTGTCACACGGGCCGTGATCCGGTGGCGGCGATCGAGGCGGCGGGCTTCGAGGACGTCACGTACCGCAGCTTCGTCGTCCCCGAGGGTGGGCCGAAGCTGCCCAGCTCGTACTGCGTGCTCGGCACGGCGCGCCGGCCGGGCTGAGCGATCGGGTGCCTCAGCGGCTCCACTGACGCAGTTCGTCGGCGATGGCCCGGACGTCCGCCTCGCCCTTCTTCACCAGCCGGGCCAGGTCCCTGACCTGCTCCGGCGAGGTGACGACCTTGAGGCCGCTGGCGACGAGGTAGCCGTAGGCGACGGCCGAGGCGAACATGGCGTTGGAGTGCTCCAGGGCCGGGACGTGCAGCAGGAGTTGGAGCAGGGCGGCGGCGCGGGCGTGCGGGTCTCCGTACACCGGCACGCCGAAGATCTCGGCGTCGTGCCGGCCGACCGCGGCGACGAGCGCGCCCCAGTCGGCGACCTGGGGGTCGCCGGGCGTCTGGTGTTCGGCCACCATGAGCAGCCAGGAGAGGTCGACCGTGAGGCTCATGCGGTGCGGTCGCGCTCCGTCCCGAACTCTTCGGCGAACACCGATTCGTACTGCTTCATGAAGTCGGCCGCCGCCTCGACGAAGGCGCGCCCGGACTCCCCGGCGTCCTGCTGGACGAGTTCCTCGATGTACCGGTTGACGCTCACGCCGCGCTGCTGCGCCCGCCGGCGGGCGGTGTCGGCGGTCGTCTCGTCCACCCGGACGTTCAACTGGGTCTTGGCCACACGACCACGCTAGCGCCGGGGCGCTAGCACCGGCAAGGGCGACGGCGCGGCGCACGGTCCCCGGGCGCTACGCGCAGGACGGGCAGAGCCCTCGGTACGTGACCTCGGCCGTCGAGACCGTGAAGCCGAAGCGCTCCCCCGCCGGGAGGTCGGCCAGCGGGTCGCCGTGCGGGTGGACGTCCCGGATGGTGCCGCAGCGGGAGCAGACGAGGTGCTGGTGCGGGTGGTGGGCGTTCGGGTCGTAGCGCTTGGCCCGGCCGTCGGTGGAGACCTCGACGACCTCGCCGAGGGAGACCAGCTCGCCCAGCGTGTTGTAGACGGTCGCCCGGGAGATCTCCGGGAGCCGCTCGGCGGCGCGGACGTGGACCTCGTCGGCCGTCAGGTGCACATGGTCGCCGTCGAGGACCTCGGCCACGACACGCCGCTGGGAGGTCATCCGCCAGCCACGTCCACGCAGTCGCTCCAGCAGGTCGCTCATTTCGGTTCACCCATTCAGCTTGGATTTCGGCGGGACACACGACGTTCACCCAGGGACGGCAGGCTTTCCGATCGGGTAGAGGGTTGGCGTGCTTCTTGACTTGGACTCTGTCCATCGTAGGATCGGTTCCGGCAATAGCCAAGGGACAACATGGCTCCGGTCGAGCGGCACAACCACTCGCCCGGACCGCCCGCCCCGGCTGAGCAACGCGATCCGCCCCGTCCGGAAGGATTCCCATGTCCGAGAACCACGACGCCATCGTCACCGACGCGAAAGCGGAGGGCGCGGGTGGCTGCCCGGTGGCGCACACCGCGCGCGCCGCGCACCCGACCCAGGGCGGCGGAAACCGCCAGTGGTGGCCGGAGCGGCTCAATCTGAAGATCCTCGCCAAGAACCCGGCCGTGGCGAACCCGCTCGGCGAGGAGTTCGACTACGCCGAGGCGTTCGACGCGCTCGACCTGCCGGCCGTGAAGCGGGACATCGCCGAGGTGCTCACCACCTCGCAGGACTGGTGGCCGGCCGACTTCGGCAACTACGGCCCGCTGATGATCCGGATGGCCTGGCACTCCGCCGGCACGTACCGCATCAGCGACGGCCGCGGTGGCGCCGGCGCCGGCCAGCAGCGCTTCGCGCCGCTGAACAGCTGGCCGGACAACGGCAACCTCGACAAGGCCCGCCGCCTGCTGTGGCCGGTCAAGCAGAAGTACGGCCAGTCCATCTCCTGGGCCGACCTCATGATCCTCACCGGCAACGTGGCCCTGGAGACGATGGGCTTCAAGACCTTCGGCTTCGCCGGCGGCCGCGCCGACGTGTGGGAGGCGGACGAGGACGTCTACTGGGGCCCGGAGACCACCTGGCTCGGCGACGAGCGCTACACCGGTGACCGCGAGCTGGAGAACCCGCTCGGCGCGGTCCAGATGGGTCTCATCTACGTGAACCCGGAGGGCCCCAACGGCAACCCGGACCCGATCGCCGCCGCCCGCGACATCCGCGAGACCTTCCGCCGCATGGCGATGAACGACGAGGAGACCGTCGCCCTCATCGCCGGTGGCCACACCTTCGGCAAGACCCACGGCGCCGGCCCGGCCGAGAACGTCGGCGCCGACCCCGAGGCCGCGCCGATGGACGCGCAGGGCCTGGGCTGGTCCAGCACGTACAACACGGGCAAGGGCGCCGACGCGATCACCAGTGGCCTGGAGGTCACCTGGACCACGACGCCGGCCCAGTGGAGCCACGACTTCTTCAAGCACCTCTTCGAGTACGAGTACGAGCTCACCCAGAGCCCGGCCGGTGCGCACCAGTGGGTCGCGAAGAACGCCGAGGCGATCATCCCGGACGCGTACGACGCCTCGAAGAAGCACCTCCCGACGATGCTCACCACCGACCTGTCGCTCCGCTTCGACCCGGTCTACGAGCAGATCTCGCGCCGCTTCTACGAGAACCCGGAGCAGTTCGCGGACGCCTTCGCCCGCGCCTGGTACAAGCTCACGCACCGTGACATGGGCCCGGTCGTGCGCTACCTCGGCCCAGAGGTCCCCGCGGAGGAGCTCCTCTGGCAGGACCCGCTGCCGGCGCGTGAGGGCGAGCAGCTCGACGCCGCCGACATCGCCTCCCTCAAGGAGCGGATCCTCGGCTCGGACCTCACGGTCTCGCAGCTGGTCTCCGCCGCCTGGGCCGCCGCCTCCTCCTTCCGGGGCAGCGACAAGCGCGGTGGCGCCAACGGCGGTCGCATCCGCCTGGAGCCGCAGCGCAACTGGGAGGTCAACAACCCGGACGAGCTGGCCCAGGTCCTCCGTACGCTGGAGTCGATCCAGGAGTCCTTCAACGCCGCCGGCTCCAAGAAGGTCTCGCTGGCCGACCTCGTGGTGCTCGCGGGCTCCGCGGCCGTCGAGCAGGCGGCCAAGGACGGCGGCTTCGCCGTCGAGGTGCCGTTCACGCCGGGCCGTGTCGACGCCGCGCAGGAGCAGACGGACGTCGAGTCGTTCGCCGCGCTCGAGCCGGCCGCCGACGGCTTCCGCAACTACGTCGGCAAGGGCAACCGCCTGCCGGCCGAGTACCTGCTGGTCGACAAGGCGAACCTGCTGACGCTGAGCGCGCCCGAGCTGACCGTCCTCGTCGGTGGTCTGCGCGTCCTGGGCGCCAACCAGGGCGGTTCGAAGCACGGTGTCCTCACCACCAAGCCGGGCACGCTGTCCAACGACTTCTTCGTGAACCTGCTCGACCTGGGCACCGCGTGGAAGGCGACGTCCTCGGCGCAGGACGAGTTCGAGGGCCGCGACGCCGCCACGGGCGCCGTCAAGTGGACCGGCACCCGTGCCGACCTGGTCTTCGGCTCGAACTCCGAGCTGCGCGCGCTCGCCGAGGTCTACGCGAGCGACGACGCGAAGGAGAAGTTCGTGAAGGACTTCGTCGCCGCGTGGGTCAAGGTCATGGAGCTGGACCGCTTCGACCTGGTCTGATCGCCCGGTAGCCGTCTGTCGTGACGTCCGGGCCCGCCCTCGGGGGCGGGCCCGGACGTCCGTCGTTCGGCGTAAACCGCGTTCCGCATGGCGAAACGCGGTTTACGCGTGGCCGAACCCGGTGGTGGGATTCCGGACATGACCGCACCGCAGACACGGGCCGCCTCGCCGGCCGACCTCGACGCCGTCCTCGCCTTCTGGAAGACCGCCGCCGAGGGCACGAGCATCAGCGACGACCGCGACGGGATCGAGCGCCTCGTCGCCCGTGACCCCGAGGCCCTGATCCTGGCCGAGCGGGACGGGGAGCTCGTCGGCACGGTGATCGCCGGCTTCGACGGGTGGCGCTGCCACCTCTACCGCCTCGCGGTGCACCCGGACCACCGCCGCCAGGGCATCGGCGCGGCCCTGCTCGCAGCGGCGGAGGAACGTTTCGTACGCCTGGGCGGGCGGCGCGCGGACGCGATGGTCCTCGACCGCAACACGCTCGGGCAGCACGCCTGGCGAGCCGCCGCGTACGGCCCGCAGGAGCAGTGGACCCGCTGGGTGAAACCGCTGTCCGCGGCCCCGCGCCCGTAACCCCTCTTTGCACGTCCTTTACGATGGGTGATCCCACCCAGCACGACCGAAAGGTGTGAGCGTCCGCCCATGGGCGAGCCTCCTAGTACCAGTACCAAGCGAGCGATCTCTCCGTCCCTGACTGATCATGGAACGGAGGTGAACCGATGATCGAAGTGCTTCTGCTCGTGGTGGCGCTGTTGCTCTCGCTCGCCTGCGGTGCCTTCGTCGCGGCCGAGTTCTCGCTGACCACCGTCGAGCGGTCCGATCTCGAACGGGCCGCCGAGCGCGGCGAGCGGGGCGCGACGAGCGCGCTCAAGGCCGTCAAGTCGCTCACCTTCCAGCTCTCCGGCGCCCAGCTCGGCATCACGGTGACCAACCTGATCGTCGGCATGCTCGCCGAGCCCTCGATCGCCGCGCTGCTGCGCGGGCCGTTCGAGGCGCTCGGGCTGTCCGCGTCGGTGGCCTCCTCGGTCGCCCTCGTCGTCGGCACCGCCCTGTCGACCGTCGTCCTGATGGTCGTCGGCGAGCTGGTGCCCAAGAACTGGGCGATCTCCTCGCCGCTGGCGGTCGCCAAGCGCGTCGCGACCCCGCAGCGGGTCTTCACCGCCGCGTTCAAGCCGCTGATCAGCCACCTCAACAACACGGCCAACCGGATCCTGCGCCGCCTCGGCATGGAGCCGACCGAGGAGCTGGCGTCCGCCCGCTCCCCGCAGGAGCTGGTCGCCCTGGCCCGCCACTCCGCCAAGGAGGGCGCCCTGGAGGCGGACACCGCGGAGCTGTTCGTACGGACCCTCAACCTGGCCGAGCTGACCGCGGAGAACGTGATGACCCCGCGCGTCCAGGTCACCGCCCTGGAGGTGCAGGCCACGGCCGAGGACGTCGCCAACGCGACCCGGGCGACCGGTCTGTCCCGTTTCCCCGTCTACCACGGCAACCTCGACACCGTCGTCGGCATCGCGCACATCAAGGACGTGCTTGCGATACCGGCCGACGAACGGAGGCTGCGGCGGATCGGCGACATGCTCCGTGAGCCGCTGCTCGTCCCGGAGACGCTGACCGTGGACCGGCTCCTGGACCGGCTGTCCGGCAAGCAGACGATGGCCGTCGTCATCGACGAGTACGGCGGCACCGCCGGTGTCGCCACGCTGGAGGACATCGTCGAGGAGGTCGTCGGCGAGGTGCGCGACGAGCACGATCCGCACGAGACCCCCGACCTCGCGCGGGCGGGCGTCGACGCGGACGGGCGCGAGCTCTGGTCCGCCGACGGCGCCGCCCGCACCGACCAGCTGGAGGCGATCGGCCTGCGCGTCCCGGACGGACCGTACGAGACGCTGGCCGGCGTCATCGCGGCCGAGCTGGGGCGGATCCCGGCGGTCGGCGACCGCGTGGAGCTCGCCGACTGGCAGCTCGACGTCGTGGACGCCTCCGGGCGCAGGGCCGCGCGCGTGCTCATGCACATGCCGCCCGTCCAGGAGACCGGTGAGTCCGGTACGACCACGGAGGCCGGCCGATGATCGCGATCCAGTTGCTGATCGGCGCGCTGACGCTGGTCGTGAACGCCTTCTTCGTCGGCGCCGAGTTCGCCCTGATCTCCGTGCGCCGCAGCCAGATCGAGCCGGAGGCCGAGGCGGGCAACCGCCGGGCCCGCAGCGTCATCTGGGGCCTGGAGCACGTCTCGGCGCTGCTCGCGGCGGCCCAGCTCGGCATCACGCTGTGCACCCTGGTGCTCGGCATCGTCGCCGAGCCCGCCATCGCGCACCTGCTCGAACCGGTCTTCGACGCGGTCGGCGTGCCGCACGGTCTGGTGCACCCGATCTCGTTCGTCATCGCGCTGGCGGTGGCGACCTATCTGCACATGCTGCTGGGCGAGATGGTCCCGAAGAACATCGCGCTCGCCGAGCCGACCCGCTCGGCGCTCGCCCTCGGCCCGCCGCTGGTCGCCTTCGCCCGGGCGCTGCGCCCGGTGATCTTCACGATCAACGCCTTCGCCAACGCGCTCCTGAAGCTGTTGCGGGTCGAGGTGAAGGACGAGGTGTCGGCCACGTTCTCGGACGACGAGCTGGCCCGGATGGTGACCGACGCCGGCCACGCGGGGCTGCTCGACGACCGCGCGGCGGAGCGTCTGCACGACGCCCTGGAGCTGGGACGCCGGCCGGTGGTCGACGTCGTCATGCCGGTCGAGAAGGTCGTCTACGCGGCGGTCGGAACGACCCCTGAGCAGCTGGAGGCGCTCTCGGCCGAGTCGGGCTTCTCCCGCTTCCCGGTCGTCGACACGGGCCGCCGCATCCTGGGCTACCTCCATGTGAAGGACGCCCTCGACGTGACGCCGAGGGACCTTCCCTTCCCGGTCTCGGCGCTGCGGCCGATCGCCCGGGTCCGGGCGGCCACGCCCATGGACGACGTCCTGACGGCGATGCGCCGGGGCCGTACGCACCTGGCGGCGGTCCTCGACGAGGACGGCAAGCTGGCCGGGCTCGTCACGATGGAGGACGTCCTGCGGGAGCTGGTCGGCAGGCCGGCCGGGTAACGGCGGAACGGGCGGGACACCCGCCAGGGCCCCGGGGCGCGCGATGCGCCCCGGGGCCCTTTCGTTCCGCCGCGTGGCACGAGGTCCTTCCGCCATGTCGTGCGGCACGAGGTCGTTCCGGCCGTGCGGCACGAGGGCTCGGACCGGCGTCCGCATACCGCACGGTATGATCGCTTCCGCCATGGAGATGAATGCCACGTACACCAGTCTTGTCGCCGTCGGCGACAGCTTCACCGAGGGAATGTCGGACCGGCTGCCCGACGGCACGTACCGGGGATGGGCGGACCTCCTCGCGGCCAGACTGGCCGCCCGCACCCCCGATTTCCGGTACGCGAACCTCGCCGTGCGCGGCAAGCTCATCGGCCAGATCGTCGAGGAGCAGGTGCCCCTCGCCGCCGTGATGAAGGCGGACGTGGTGACGCTGGTCGGCGGCCTGAACGACACCCTGCGGCCGAAGTGCGACATGGGGCGCGTACGGGGCCTGCTCACGGAGGCCGTCGAGACCCTGGCGCCCTCCTGCGGGCAGCTGGTCCTGATGCGCAGCCCGGGCCGCAACGGCCCCGTCATGGAACGTTTCCGGCCGCGCATGGAGGAGCTCTTCGACCACGTCGAGGCGCTCGCCGCGCGCCACGGGGCCGTGGTGGCCGACCTGTACGGGGCGCCCGCGCTCGGCGACCCCCGCATGTGGGACGTCGACCGGCTCCACCTCACCGACGAGGGCCACCGGAGGGTCGCCGAGGCGGTGTGGCAGACACTCGGCCTGGCCCCGGAGCAGGACTGGCGGACGCCGCTCCCGCCGACCGCGCCGCCGTCCTGGCCGGCCCGCCGCCTCGGGGACGCCCGCTTCGCCAAGGAACACCTCGGTCCGTGGATCGGCCGCAGGCTGACCGGCCGTTCCTCGGGCGACGGCCGCCCGGCCAAGCGCCCGGAGCTGCTCCCGTACGAGCCGCCGACGGCCTGAGCGGCCGCCCGTCACGCGCGCGTGACGGGCGTCTCCCGGCGGTCTCGTAGTAAGAGACGAATCCGACCCTGGCGCTGGCCTGCAGAAATCGCCAGTAGAATTCGGTCACGTGACTGCTGTGACTGCGAAGCCCCGTATCCCCAACGTCCTGGCCGGCCGCTACGCCTCCGCGGAGCTCGCCGTCCTCTGGTCCCCCGAGCAGAAGGTGAAGCTGGAGCGCCGGCTGTGGCTCGCCGTGCTGCGCGCCCAGAAGGACCTCGGGATCGAGGTTCCCGACGCCGCCCTCGCCGACTACGAGCGCGTGCTCGACCAGGTCGACCTCGGCTCGATCGCCGAGCGCGAGAAGGTCACCCGGCACGACGTGAAGGCGCGGATCGAGGAGTTCAACGCCCTCGCCGGTCACGAGCACGTCCACAAGGGCATGACCTCGCGCGACCTCACCGAGAACGTCGAGCAGCTCCAGATCCGGCTCTCCCTGGAGCTGATGCGCGACCGCACCGTCGCCGTCCTGGCCCGCCTCGGCAAGCTGTCCGGCGAGTACGCCGAGCTGGTCATGGCCGGCCGCTCGCACAACGTCGCCGCCCAGGCCACCACCCTCGGCAAGCGCTTCGCGACCGCGGCCGACGAGCTGCTCGTCGCCTACGGCCGCGTCGAGGAGCTGCTCGCCCGCTACCCGCTGCGCGGCATCAAGGGCCCGGTCGGCACCGCCCAGGACATGCTCGACCTGCTCGGCGGCGACGCCGGCAAGCTCGCCGAGCTCGAGAACCGGATCGCCGGTCACCTCGGCTTCGCGCACGCGTTCACCTCGGTCGGCCAGGTCTACCCGCGCTCGCTCGACTACGACGTGGTCACCGCGCTCGTGCAGCTGGCCGCCGCGCCGTCCTCGGTCGCCAAGACCATCCGCCTGATGGCCGGTCACGAGCTGGTGACCGAGGGCTTCAAGCCGGGCCAGGTCGGCTCGTCCGCGATGCCGCACAAGATGAACACCCGCTCCTGCGAGCGCGTCAACGGCCTCATGGTCATCCTGCGCGGCTACGCGTCGATGACCGGCGAGCTGGCGGGCGACCAGTGGAACGAGGGCGACGTGTCGTGCTCGGTGGTCCGCCGGGTCGCGCTGCCGGACGCCTTCTTCGCCCTGGACGGCCTCCTCGAGACCTTCCTGACCGTGCTCGACGAGTTCGGCGCGTTCCCGGCGGTCGTCGCCCGTGAGCTGGACCGGTACCTGCCGTTCCTGGCCACCACGAAGGTCCTGATGGGCGCCGTCCGCGCCGGTGTGGGCCGGGAGATCGCCCACGAGGCGATCAAGGAGAACGCCGTCGCCTCCGCCCTCGCCATGCGCGAGCAGGGCGCCGAGCGCAACGAGCTGCTCGACAAGCTGGCCGCCGACGAGCGGATCCCGCTGGACCGCGCCCAGCTGGACGCGCTGATGGCGGACAAGCTGTCGTTCACCGGCGCCGCCGCCGACCAGGTCGCCGCCGTGGTCTCCCGCGTCGAGGAGATCGTCAAGCAGCACCCGGAGGCCGCCGCGTACACCCCCGGGTCGATCCTCTGACCCGGTTCACCCCGCAGCAGCTGGAGGCCGCCCGCGACCGCGTCATCCCCGACGTGGCCTCGGGCGGCCTTTCGGTCCTCTTCTGCGGGATCAACCCCGGCCTGATGTCGGCCGCGACGGGCCACCACTTCGCACGCCCCGGGAACCGCTTCTGGCCGGTGCTCGAACGGTCCGGCTTCACGCCCCGGCTCCTGAACCCCGCGGAGCAGGAGGACCTCCTCTCGTACGGCCTCGGCATCACGAACGTGGTCGCGCGGGCGACGGCTCGGGCCGACGAGCTGAGCGACGAGGAGTTCCGGGAGGGCGGCCGGCTGCTGACGCGGCGGGTGGAGCGGCTGCGCCCGCGCTGGCTGGCCGTGGTCGGGATCACCGCGTACCGCACGGCGTTCGGTGAGCGGCGCGCGGTCGTCGGGCCGCAGGAGCGGACGATCGGCGCGACCCGGATCTGGGCGCTGCCCAACCCCAGTGGCCTGAACGCGCATTGGACCCTGCAGACGATGGCGGAGGAGTTCTCCCGGCTGCGCGAGGCGGCGGGGGTGCCGGACCGGGGCGCGCAACCGTAGTCGGACCGTGCCCGGGCGGGCCTCGCCGCACTCCAGTCCATTGAGTAACATCCGGCACACATGCGCACGAGCTGGGAGGACACACGGTGGGGCGGCTGACCGGCGGAGATCCGTCGCTGCTGCGGCGGATCAATTCCGCGGTGGTACTCCATGCTCTGCGGGGCGCCGACGCGCTCACGCTCACGGACCTGACCCGGGTCACGGGTCTGTCCCGGCCGACCGTCGAGGGCGTCGTCGAGGGGCTCATCGTCGGCGGGCTCGTCGTCGAGGTCGCGCCCGAGGAGGGCGAGGCGAGGCGCCAGGGGCGCCCGGCCCGGAGGTTCCGCTTCCGTGCGGAGGCAGGGCATCTCCTCGGCATCGAGATCGGCCCGCACCGGGTCGCCGCGCTGCTCTCGGGCCTCGACGGCCGGATCATCGGCGCGGGCTCCCGCGAGGTCTCGGAGTCGGCCCCGGAGGACGAGCGCCTGGAGCGGGTCCGCACGGTCGTCGCGGACGTGCTGCGCAGGACCGGGGTGCCCCGGGCGAACCTGCGGGCTGTCGGCGTCGGCACGCCCGGGATCGTAGAGGCGGACGGCACGGTACGGCTGGGCACGGCGCTGCCCGGCTGGACGGGTCTGGCGCTCGGGGAGCGGCTGCGGCGCTCGTTCAAGTGCCCGGTGCTCGTGGAGAACGACGCCAACGCGGCGGCGGTCGCCGAGCACTGGAAGGGCGCGGCGACCGACTCCGACGACATCGTCTTCGTCCTGGCCGGGCTGAGCCCGGGCGCGGGGTCCCTGATCGGGGGGCGTCTGCACCGCGGGTACGGCGGGGCGGCCGGCGAGATCGGCGCGCTGCACCTGCTGGGGCGCGGGGTCACCCCCGAGCACCTGCTGTCGACCACGGACGAGCCGTTGCACCCGCTGGACGAGCAGGCGGTGGCGGAGGTCTTCGCGCTGGCGCGCCGGGGCGACGCGCGCGCCGAGGCCGCGGTGGAGCGGTTCACGCAGCGCCTGGTCCACGACGTGGCGGCGCTGGTCCTCGCGCTCGACCCGGAGCTGGTGGTGATCGGTGGCTGGGCTGCGGGCCTGGACGGGGTCCTCCAGCCGCTCCGCGACGAGCTGGCCCGCTTCTGTCTGCGGCCGCCGCGCGTGGTCCTGTCGCTGCTCGGCGAGGCGGCGGTGGGGACGGGCGCACTGCGTCTGGCCCTCGATCACGTGGAGGAGCAGCTCTTCGCGGTGGAGGGCACGGCGACGGCGCGCCGCTGACGGGTCCGGGAGAACCGAGGGGCTTGGGGAGAACCGACGAGCCCGTACGGTGCCGCTGGTGGCGGTTCCGTACGGGCTCGTGCGGTGTGCTGGTGGCCTTACGGCATCGGGTCGGTCAGGACGCCATGACCAGGTCGCCGGAGTCCCCGAAGGTGAGGCGGCAGGTGTCGGCGCGGTACGTGGCGACGGAGACCGCGGCCGTGCGGCCCTCGGAGAGGTAGCGGGTGGTGACGACGAGGACCGGGGCGCCGGGGAGGCGGTCCAGTTCCTTGGCGTCGTCCGCGCGGGCCGAGCCGAGCTCCACGGAGCGGTCCTGGCCGTCGAGGGCGAGGCGCTGGAGCTCGCGCAGGACGCTGCGGGCGCGGGCCGGGCCGTTCGGGGTGTCGATCGCGGTCAGCTCGGGGACCGAGCCGGACGGCACGTACAGCAGCTCGGCGGCGACGGGCTGGCCCTGCGTGACGCGCAGTCGGCGCACCACGTGCACCTGCTCGTCGGGGGCGAGGTCCAGGAGCCGTGCGACGGCCGTGGGGGTGGTGTCGAGGGTGGAGTCCACGGACTGCCAGGTCTCTTCGGAGACGCCGGGCCAGACGTGCTGGGTCGTGGAGACGTCGACACCCACGCGCGGCGGGGCGACGGTCGTGCCGACCCCGCGGCGGCGCTGCAGACGGCCCTCCAGCTCCAGCTGCTCCAGGGCCTGCCGGAGCGTGGCGCGGGCGACGCCGAAGCGCGCGGCCAGTTCCCGCTCGTTGGGCAGGATCTCACCGACCGCGAAGTCGGAGTCGAGCGCCTCGCCGATCACGGTCTTGAGGTGCCAGTACTTAGGCTCCGGCACCGATTCCAGCTGCGTGGTCCCCACCCTGATCCTCCGCAATTCGCCGTGTCCCGCGGCGGTTTTCCGCGCCCTTGTTTATTAAAGGTTCCTGCACTAACTCTGCGACCATAGGGCGGCGCACCCACTTGGTCAAGACCAATCCTGACCTCGATGCCCCCGAATGCGGCCCTCTGACGTAGATCGTTCACAGGACGTTCGCACCGTTGTGTGCCCTGCGCAGCAAAGTGCCCCGCCTCCGGGCGGAGGCGGGGCAGCGTGTTGAGCGGGCCAAGCGGACCGGGTCAGGAGGGTGCGACCGCGTGCAGCTTGTCGGGGTTGCGCACGATGTAGACGCACTGGATGCGTCCGTCGCGCACCTCGATCTGGAAGACCGTGTCCGGCTTCCCGTCGACGAGGGCGAGCAGTGCCGGCGCGCCGTTCACCTCCGCGAAGCGGAACTCGAAGAGCGACTCGGCGCCCGCGGCCACGGCCAGCAGGAAGCGGCCGACCTTGTCCGCGCTGTCGATGATCCGCAGCGGCGCCTTGGACTTGCCGCCGCTGTCGCCGACGAGCCTGACGTCCGGGGCGAGCAGGGCGAGGAGCTCGGCCAGGTCGCCGCCGGCCGAGGCGGCGAGGAAGCGCTCGGTGAGGTCGCGGCGTTCGGCCGGGTCGACGTCGTAGCGGGGCCTGCCCTCGTCGACGTGGCGGCGCGCGCGGCCGGCGAGCTGGCGGACGGCGGCCTCGGAACGCTCGAGGGCGGTGGCGGTCTCCGCGAAGGGGAAGCCGAAGGCCTCGCGCAGGACGAAGACCGCGCGCTCCAGCGGGGAGAGGGATTCGAGGACGACGAGGACGGCGAGCGAGACGGAGTCGGCGAGCATGGCCTGCTCGGCGGTGTCGGGGACGGCCGGTCCGTAGTCGGTGAGGACGGGCTCGGGCAGCCAGGGCCCGATGTAGGACTCGCGGCGGGCCTGGGCCTGGCGCAGCCGGTCGAGGGCGAGTCGGGTCGTGATCCGTACGAGGTAGGCCCGGGGCTCGCGGACGTCCTCGCGGTCGGTCGCGGTCCAGCGGAGCCACGCGTCCTGGACCACGTCCTCGGCGTCGGCGGCGCGGCCGAGCATGCGGTACGCCACACCGTGGAGCATGGGGCGGTGTTCTTGGAAGACGTCGGTCAGCGTGTCGGTCACCACTCCCCCATCCCAGCCGATGGATCGGCCCGCTGTCCAGTTCCTTCCGGGCCCTTGAACTCGTATCTACCGAGCGGTAATTCTTGCTGACAGGGTGTCTATGTCAAGGAGCACGCGTATGTCCGCACAGATCTCGTTCTCGATCGAGACCCCCGGGGGTCCGCGCACGGCCTCCGTGACGTACGAGCGCAGGGGCGCGGGCGAGCCGCTCCTGCTGCTGCACGGCATCGGCCACCACTGGCAGGCCTGGGAACCGGTGCTCGACATCCTGGCCGCCGAACGCGACGTCGTCGCCGTCGACCTGCCGGGATTCGGCGCCTCCGCAGCGCTGCCGGAGGGCTGCGCCTACGACCTGGCCTCGGTCGTCCCGGTGCTCGGCGCCTTCTGCGCGGCCCTCGGCATCGAACGGCCGCACGTGGCGGGCAACTCGCTGGGCGGGCTGCTCGCCCTGGAGCTCGGCCGGGAGAAGCTGGTCCGCTCGGTCACCGCCCTCTCCCCGGCCGGCTTCTGGTCGGAGGGCGAACGGCGGTACGCCTTCGGGACCTTGCGGGCGATGCGGGCCGCCGCGCTGTCGATGCCGGTACCGCTGATCGAGCGGCTGTCCCGCAGCGCCGCCGGGCGGACGGCGCTCACGAGCACCATCTACGCGCGCCCCGGGCGCCGTTCACCCGAGGCGGTGGTCGCCGAGACGCTCGCCCTCCGGGAGGCCACCGGCTTCCACCAGACTCTGGAGGCCGGCCGGACCGTGCTGTTCGGCGACGACGTCACCGCCGTGCCCGTGACCGTCGCGTGGGGTACGCGGGACAGGCTGCTGCTGCGCCGCCAGGGCGTCCGGGCCAAGCACACCGTCCCGGGCGCCCGGCTGGTGCGGCTGCCCGGCTGCGGGCACGTCCCCATGAGCGACGACCCGGCTCTCGTGGCGCGGGTGATCCTCGACGGCAGCCGCTGACGGTGCGCGGCGGCGGGTGAACAGCCCGGTCCCGAGAGCCGCCCCCGCCCCGACGAGAAGGCTGCCGACGGCCTGCGGCAGACCGAAGCCGCCGGTCGCGACCAGCGCGGCCGTCAGGGCGGCGGCGACCGGGATGGCTCCGGTGAACAGGGTGGCCCGCTCCATGCCGATCCGCTGGACGCCCATGTAGAAGAGCACGAACCCGACGACCGTGGCGAGGACCGCCTGCCACACCAGCGCGCCCGTCTCCACGGCCGTCGGCGTCCGCAGGAACCCGCCGCCGTCCACGACCAGTCCGAGCACGGCCGACTCGGCGGCCGCGATCCCGCACACGGCGGCGGTCAGCAGCTTCGGCCCGAGCGGCCGGAGCACCGGTACGGCGAGCACGGTGAACCCGACCTCGCCCGCCAGTGCTCCTACGGAGTAGGAGAGGCCGGCCAGGTCGGTCCGCCCCCACCCCTGGACGGTGAAGGCCCCCGCGGCGACCAGCAGGGCGCCGTACAGGACGGGCCTGCTCGGCCTGCGCCCCTCCAGGAGCGGCACGAGCACGGCCACGACCACCGGGGCGCAGCCGACGAGCACACCGGGGACGGCGGGCTCCGCCGTGCGCTCCGCCGCGAGGACAGCCAGGTTGAAGCCCACCATGCCGACGGCGGCGAGCACGGCGAGGCGCACCCATCCGCGGGCGCCGAGCGCCTTCAGCGGCGCGAGTCCGCCGGGACCGAGCAGGGGCAGCAGGAGGAGACAGGCGGCGCCGTAGCGCAGGGCCTGGCCACCCGCGTACGGATAGTCGCCCAGCAGGCTGTTGGCGGTGAAGGAGGCGCCCACGAGGGCGTAGGCGACGGTCACGAGGAGGGCCCCGCGCAGGGAGTTCTGGTTCATGGTGCCGACGCTAGGAAGTCCGCCGGACCGGTTTAAGGTCCACTTCCATGACGAGTTCGGGGACCACTTCGCACCCGGCGGGCGGGCGCCCGGAGCCTTCGGCCGCCTGGGAGTTGCTGGTGACCGCGGCCGGGGCGCCGGCCAGGGGCCGGGGGCGGGCTCTGCAGGAGGCGTTGCGGGACGCGGTGCGATCGGGGCGGCTGACGGCCGGGACACGGTTGCCGTCGAGCCGGGAGCTCGCGACCGATCTGGGCGTCTCGCGAGGGCTCGTGACGGAGGCGTACGAGCAGCTGACCGCCGAGGGGTATCTGCGCAGCGACCGCGGTTCGGGCACGTGGGTCGGGGAGACGGCACGGGCCGCGACCGGGCGGACCGTAAGAGATCCGGCGCCTCGCGCACCGGGCGTGACGGGTGCGTCAGGCGTGACGGGTACGCCGGGTGCGCCGGGTGTGGCGGGTGTGGCGGGTGCGTCAGGTGTGGCGGGTGTCCAGGTGGACTTCCGGCCCGGGACGCCCGACCTCGCGCTCTTCCCGCGCGCGGCGTGGGCGGCGGCCCAGCGGTCGGTGCTGTCCACGCTGCCCCACCGGGCGCTCGGCTACCCGGATCCGCGGGGGCTCCCGGAGCTGCGGAGCGCGCTCGCCGCGATGCTCGCGCGGCGGCGCGGTGTGGTGGCGGACCCGGAGCGCCTGGTGGTCTGCTCGGGGGTCGCGCAGGCGTCGACACTGCTCGGTTTCGTCCTGCGGGCGCGCGGGATGCGCACGGTCGGGATCGAGGATCCCGGCAGCCCGGAGCACGGCCGGCTCTTCGCCTCGACCGACATGGACGTCCGCTGGCTGCCGGTCGACGAGGAGGGGCTGCTGCCCGGTCCGCTCGCCGCGTCGGGGGTCCGGGTGGTGGTGACGACGCCCTCGCACCAGTTCCCCACCGGCATCGCGTACTCGGCGGGGCGCAGGGCCGCGCTCCTGGACTGGGCGCGGACGGTCGACGGCTACGTCCTGGAGGACGACTACGACGGCGACTTCCGCTACGACCGGGCTCCGGTGGGCGCCCTCCAGGGCCTCGACCCGGAGCGGGTCGTCTACACCGGCTCGGTGAGCAAGTCGCTCGCTCCGGGGCTGCGGCTCGGCTGGATGCTCGTACCGCGCGAACTGCACGCCGAGGTCGTGGAGCGCAAGCGGACGATGGACCTCGGCAACCCGGCCCTCGACCAGGCGCTGCTCGCCGAGTTCGTCACGCGCGGCGCCTACGACCGGCATCTGCGCCGCTGCCGGCGCGCGTACCGGGAGCGGCGGGACGTGCTGGTGGCCGCGCTGACGGGGGCCTTCCCCGGCACGACGGTGAGCGGGATCGCGGCCGGGCTGCACATCATCGCGCGCGTGGAGCCCCGGCACGGTCCCACCGCGCGCTTCGTGGAGCGGGCGGCGGCCGCCGGGGTGGCGCTGCGCCCGCTGGAGGAGTTCGGCACGTCCCGGCAGGCCGACGGCGCGGTCCGCCTGGTCCTCGGCCACGCCCATCTGACCCCGTCGGCCATCGCACGCGGGGTGCGGCTGCTTGCCGACGCCTGCGGGAGGCACGGAGAGGGCTGAACGGGGGGCGGGCCCGGGGTGTTCACCCCGGGTTCGTGTGCCCGCCGCCCCCGGCCGTTAGGGATGGGAGGTCACAACGACCCCATCCGGCACCGCACTTGGAGGCGCTTCGATGTCCCACTCCGTCCCCGGACCGACCCCCGCCCGCCGCAGCGTGCTGCGCGGCTCCCTGGCCGCCTCCGCGGCGCTGGCCGTCGGCGGTGGGGCCGCCGCCGGCGGAGTCCTCGGTTCCGCCGCGCCCGCGCTCGCGCTGTCGGGCCGGCCCCGGGCCGCCTGGGGCGTGCAGGCGGGCGACGTCACCGCCTCCTCCGGCCTGGTGTGGGTCCGCTCGGACCGGCCCGCCCGGATGATCGTGGAGACCTCGGCGAGCGAATCGTTCCGGCGTGCGCACCGTCACCACGGGCCGCTGCTCGGACCGGGCAGCGACTTCACGGGGACCACGGCGCTGCGCGGCCTGCCCGCGGGCGAGCAGATCCACTACCGGGTCACGCTCGCTGACCCCGACGACCCGCGCCGCACGGGCGAACCGGTCGTCGGCACCTTCCGTACCGCCCCGGCGCGGCGGCGGGACGGGGTGCGGTTCCTGTGGTCGGGCGACATCGCCGGGCAGGGCTGGGGCATCAATCCCGACGTCGGCGGCTTCCGTGCCTTCGAGGAGATGCGCGGGCTGAACCCGGACTTCTTCCTGAGCAGCGGGGACACGGTCTACGCGGACGGCCCGCTCCAGCCGAGCGTCACGCTGCCCGACGGCCGGGTCTGGCGGAACCTCATGACCCCCGAGAAGGCGAAGGTCGCGGAGACCCTGGACGAGTACCGGGGCCAGTTCCGGTACAACCTGCTCGACCACAACGTCCGCGCGTTCAACGCGCAGGTGCCCTCGATCGTGCAGTGGGACGACCACGAGGTGCGCAACAACTGGTACCCGGGCCAGATCCTGGAGGACGCCCGCTACACGGAGAAGGACGTGGACGTCCTCGCCGCGCGCGCCTCCCGCGCCTTCGCCGAGTACTTCCCCGTGTCCACCCTCCACGCGCGCGGTGACGGCCTCGCCACCCGGGGCCGGATGCACCGCGTCGTGCGCTACGGCCCGCTGCTCGACGTCTTCGTCCTCGACATGCGCTCGTACCGCAACGCCAACTCCCCCGGCCGGCAGGCCGACGACACCGAGGGCATCCTCGGCGCGGAGCAGCTGGCCTGGCTCAAGCGGGAGCTGAGCCGTTCGCGGGCGGTGTGGAAGGTGCTCGCGGCGGACATGCCGCTGGGGCTCGTCGTCCCGGACGGCGCGGCGAACTTCGAGGCGATCGCCCAGGGCGATCCGGGCGCGCCGCTCGGCCGCGAGCTGCAGATCGCGGAGCTGCTCAGGTTCATCAAGCACCGGCGGATCTCCGGCACGCTGTGGCTGACCGCCGACGTGCACTACACCTCGGCGCAGCACTACGCCCCGGAGCGCGCCGCGTTCCAGGACTTCGCGCCGTTCTGGGAGTTCGTCTCGGGTCCGCTGGCCGCCGGTGGCTTCCCGGCGAACGCGCTGGACGCCACGTTCGGCCCCGAGCGGGTCTTCGTCCGGGCGCCGCAGCGGGCGAACGTGTCGCCGATGGAGTCGCCGCAGTACTTCGGCGAGGTCGACATCGACGGCGGGAGCGGCGAGTTGACGGTCCGGCTGCGGGCGGAGGGCGGGACGGTCCTGTTCGGCAAGGTGCTCCAGCCGGGGCGGGTCGGGCAGTAGCGGGGGCCCGTTTCCGCAGGTCCGGAGGGATCCGGAGTCGATTGTCAGTGGTGGGTCCTAGCGTTTTTCCCATGACGCGATCCGTACAGGCGCTCGCCTACTCACGCCCGTCCGCCCTGAGTTCCTCCGGCAGCGGGCGGCTCCTCGGCCTGGAGACCTCCGGTGGGCTCACTCCCACCGGGGCCGAGGCCCATCCCCGGTTCTTCAGCGGGTTCCTGACGTCCCCGCAGGTCGCCGCGCGAGGTCTGCTCGCGGTGGCCGACGTCGCGGCGGCCCGCTACCACCAGCGGATACGGCCGGGTTCGCTGGACCCGGTCGTGACGGGGAACGGCGACCGGCTGCGGTTCGAGTCCTTCTCCGGGTGCGGCGGGGTCTACGCCCGGCTCGACGTGCTGAGCGAGGGCCTCGACGGCGCCGAGACGGGGCACGGCACGACGAACGTCGATGTCAACAACCCGCTGCGGGAAGCCCTGTCCCGGATGACGGGGACCGATCCGCTGCATCTGCGGGTCGGCCCCGAGGAGCTGGCCGTGACGACGCTCGCGGGCGCGGTCGTGGAGAAGAAGGTACCGCTGCCGGACCGCTGGCTGCGCGGTTTCGCGGAGGCCCAGGTGGCCTCGGCGGGCTTCGATCTGCGCGCGGAGCTGACGGGTGCGGAGGCCGTGCGGTTCCTGCGCTCGCTGCCGCGCTCGCAGGGGGCGGGGCGACGCGCGCCGCTCTGGGTGGTCCAGGCGGGGCGGACCCTGCGGCCGACGACCCGGCCGGTTCCGGGGGCGGTCTGTCTTCCGGGGCCCGACCGGCTGGTGGCCCTGGAGCGGGTGTTGCGCCACGCGACGGCCCTGCGGGTGTACGGGCCGGTGCCGGACGGCGTGGCCGCGGCGAGCGCCTGGGAGGTGACGCTGCCCGGGATGCGGCTGACGCTCACCCTCTCGCCCGACTCGGCGCGCGGATTCTCCGGCGAGGGCGGGGTCCTCGAGGCGCTGGCGACGGAGGAGGCCGCGCAGGACGCCGAGCTGATCTCGGTGCTGCTGGCCTGGGAGCCGAAGATCGACCCGGCGGAGCTGGGTGAGCGGTCGGGGCTTCCGGTGGACCGGGTGCGGGCGGCGCTGACCCGGCTCGGCACCGCCGGCCGGGTGGGGTACGACGTGGCCGACGCGGCCTACTTCCACCGTGAGTTGCCGTACGACGCGGATCGCGCGGAGCGGCACAATCCGCGGCTGGTGGCGGCGCGGGCGCTGGTCACCGAAGGGGCCGTGGTGCTCGACGGGGAGCTCGCGACGGTGGCTTCGGGCGAACGCCGCTACCGGGTGCGGGAGTCGGGCGGCGTCCTGAGCTGCACGTGCCAGTGGTGGGCCGACTACCGGGGCCGCCGGGGCCCGTGCAAGCACGCGCTGGCCGTGCGGATGAGCCGCCGGAGTGCCGTGAGCGCGGCGGCGGCCGCCGGCGTGACCGGTGGGACGGCCGGGGTCGAGGCGTTCGGGGGTGCGCGATGAGCGACGGATTCGACGCGGTGGCCTTCAAGGCGCGGCTGACGGCGGCACGGGACGACCGAGCGGTGAACGGGCTGCTGACGGCGGTCCGCGCGGGACGGGTCGACGCCGTCCCCGGGCTGCTGAAGGAACTGGACCCGGGCGACCGGAAGAAGGCCCTGATCGAGCTCAAGGCCCTGCGGACCGAGGTGCGCGGCTGGGACTGGAGCCGCTGGAACCAACAGGTACCGATCCAGAAGGCGCTGCGGGTCGCCGGGGCCGGCTGCCATACGGGCGCGGCGGCGGCGGCCGCCTGGATCGCCGGGCGTGACCTCGCGGACTGGGGCCGGTCCGCGAGCGGGCAGGTCCTGGAGGTCCTGGCCGACCGGGACCCGGCCTGGCTGGGCGACGTCGCGCAGCGGCTCGCGGAGCGGCCCACGGTGGCCGAGAGCGACTACGCCCTGGTGCGGGAGCTGGTCACGCGCGCGGGCTGCGCCGTGCCGACGACCGACGGCTACGTCCTCGGCTGGACGACCGCGAAGGACGGGCAGCGCCTGGTGGAGGACCTGCGCGCCGACCCGCAGACGCCTCTCCTGGTGCCCCGGATCCTGGACATGATCGAGACCCCGGACCGGCTCACGTGGTCCGTGTCGCCCGGGACGCGCGGCCACTGGCCGACCGCGCTGGCGACGCTCGCCACGGAGGGCGTGCTCGACCGGGCGTCCCTCGTGGACGGCTGTGTGGCGCGGCTGCTGCGCGGGGGCAGGCTGCGGGACCTGCGGTTCCCGTTGGCGCTGCTCCAGCTGCTCGAGCCGACGCCCGAGGAGCGGCGCGGCCGGACGGCGGACTGGATCGGGATGGCCGCCGACGCGCCGTCACCGGTCGCCGCGTACGCACAGGAGGTCCTGGCGGGCCTCGCCGCCGAGGGCGAGCTGTCGACGCCGGAGCTGGCGGAGATGTCCGCGCAGGTGCTCTTCCGCACGGAGAAGAAGCTCCTGCGCGCCCAGCTGACGCTTCTGACGAAGCAGTTGCGGGGCGACCCTGGTGCGGCGGCCGAGCTGCTGCCGGTGGTCGCGGACGCCTTCGGTCACGAGGACACCGGGATCCAGGAGCGGGCCCTGAAGCTCGTCGGGCGGTACCTGGCGACGGTGGACGAGCAGGTGCGGGAGGAACTCGCGGGCGCCGCGGCCCTGTTGAGCCCCATGCACCGGCAGGCCGCCGAGGAGCTGTTCGGCGCCTCGGAGTTCGCCGACGACCTTCCGTACGAGGAGACGCTGCCGCCCGTGCCGGAGCCGCGGCGCGTGGCGGGTCCGGCGGCGACGGTCGCGGAGCTGGTGGCGGATCTGGTGACCGTCTCCAAGGGCCGCGTCGACGCCTCGCCGGAGGAGTTCGAGCGGGTGCTGGACGGGCTCGTCCGCCACGCCCACCTGCACCGCGAGGAGCTGACGGCCGCGGTGACGGAGGCCTTCGCCGACGCGTGGTGGGCGGACGGCGAGGTCCACGGTCGCGATCCGTTCGCCCACGAGACGTACGGCGTGGATGTGGTGGCGGCCACCCTCATGGGCCGGGTCCGGGCGTCCCGTGTCCATGCCGCGCGGGTGCGCGGGCACGCCCCCTCGGCGTGCGTGCACAAGGCCTTGGACACGGTGGTCGACGCCCGGCTGTGGGAGGTGGCCGCCCTGGTCTCCACGGACCGGCTGCCGTTCCTGCTCGCGGCCCCCAACTGGCACACCGGAGCGATCGAGCCGTCCGTGCTCGTCGAGCGCCTGCGCGCCTACCGGGACGCGGGTGTCGATCCGGCGCCCGTCGACTTCGCGCAGGCGCTGCTGCGCCTCCGCAAGGGGGACCCGTCAGCGGCCGGGGCGGCCGCTGAGGCCGCCGCGCTGGGCACGAGGGCCGGGGAGCGACTCGCGGAGTGGCTGACGGAGCGGGCCTCCCTCGCCCCCGGCGCCCGGTTCCTCGCCCGGCAGCCGGACGGCACGCCGGGTGGCGTCGCGCTGGTCGACCGGTTCGTCCTGAAGCTCCGGGAGCGGCGGGGCGTACGGGACGAGTTCCCGCCCGCGTTCCGTTGGCTGGGCAGCGCCGAGACCGAGGCCGCTCACCCGTGTCACCGCTGGTTCCCTCAGGGGCCGCACTGGCCGGGCGTCCTGCCGGACGACCGGGAGACGCTGGCGGCGTTCCTGCTGCCCGTCCTCTCGGCCGGGGTGGACTGGGGAGAGCGGGGAGTCACCTGGGGGCTGACGGCGCTGGCCGAGTCGGACGGGCCCGTCGGCGAGACGACCCATCTCGCGCTGGCCGTCGCGCTCGGCTGCCGGCACACCGAGGACCGGCTGACCGCCGTGGACACCCTGCTCGTGCTCGCCGCGCGGGGCGAGCTGGATCCCGGCCTGCTGGGCGCTGCGCTGGCCCGGCTGGTCGGCGAGGGCACGGTGAAGCCCAACCGGATCGCCGACGCGGCCCGTACGGCGGCGGCCACGGGGGCGTACGGCACGGCCTGGGCGGTCCTCGCGCCGCTGCTGCCCTCGCTGCTCGCGGCCGAGAAGCCGGCCCGCGGGCTGGGTGAGCTGCTGGCCGTCGCGGCGGACTGTGTGGAGCGGTCCGGGGCGGCCGGGGAGCCGGCGGGGCTCGACGCGATGGCGGACCGGCGCGGTTCCTCGCAACTCGTCGTCCAGGCGGGAAGGCTGAGGAGGGCGCTGCGGGCCGACTCGTAAGAACAGGGCTTCAGGGCCGATCAGGACCTGACACAACCGGTCGAAATCGACCAGTAAACCCGCAGATCGGCGCTTAACCCGTCAGTCACAAAGCGTTCGTGATCACGCAACACCGTTGGGCCACAGTGTGGTCATGACCGATGTGACGTCCGCGAAGACCGCCCGCCGCCCCCACCACTGGCGGCGGGACCTGATCGAGCTCGCCGCCCTCTTCACGGCCGTGGTGGTGGCCGACACCATCGCCAAGACCGTGGTCCGCGGCGCCGACGGCCCGTACATGCTCGTCTTCTCCGCGATCGCGCTGATCGCCACGGCGACCTTCCACACCTGGTGGGCCAGGCGCCACAGCCATGCACCGCCCGTCGGCGATCCCGGCGGCACCGGGCTCACCCCGCTGCCGCCGGCCACCGAGACCCACCCCGAGGGCGGTGCTTCCGGCGCGCCCGTCGAGACCGCCCTCTGGCGGATGCGGACCACGGTCCGCGACACCCCGGGCAGCCTCGCCGCGCTGTGCACGGCGCTGGCCCGCCACGGGGTCGACATCCTGACCCTGCAGACCCACCCGCTCGCCGAGGGCACCGTCGACGAGTTCCTGCTGCGCACTCCCGGCGCTCTCCAGGCGGGCGAGCTGACGGCGGAGATCGCCGCGGCCGGTGGCCGGGACACCTGGATCGAGCGGGCCGACGCCCACGACCTGGTGGACACCCCCACCCGGCTCCTCGGCCTCGCCACCCGGACCGCGCTCGACGCGGCCGAACTCCCCCTCGCCCTGCGCCAGCTCCTCGGCCGCTGCAGGATCCACTCCCTGCCCGCCGTCTCCCTGAGCGGCCGGCCCACCGGCGAGACCGCCCCCGTCGAGGGCGTCCTGGAGGAGACGGTGATGCGGCTGCGCGACCCGAACGGCGGCGTGCTCACCATCGAGCGGGCCCACCTTCCCTTCACCCCGACCGAGTTCGCCCGCGCCCGGGCGCTCGTCGAACTGGACGCCCGCCTCGGCCCGCGCATCCCCCGCAGCCAGGACGTCCTGACCCTGCCCGAGGGCAACGAGATCACCGTCCGCCGCGCCGACCAGCGTGACCTCGCGGCCGCGCGCGCCATGCACGACCGCTGCTCCGCCCGGACACTCGCCCTGCGCTACCACGGCCCGGTCGCGGACGCCGACCGCTACCTCGACCATCTCCTGAGCCCCCGCTTCGGCCGCACCCTGGCCGTGCAGACGACCTCCGGCCGGCTCGTCGCCCTCGGCCACCTGCTCTGGGACGGCGACGAGACCGAGGTGGCCCTGATGGTCGAGGACGACTGGCAGCGCCGGGGTATCGGCGCCGAACTCCTCGGCCGACTGGTCGCGATGGCCGTCGAGGCCGGTTGCGCGAGCGTCTACGCCGTGACGCAGTCGTCCAACACCGGCATGGTGGCCGCGATGCGGGCCCTGAACCTCCCCCTCGACTACCAGATCGAGGAGGGCACCCTGGTCATCACGGCCCGTCTGGCCACGAAGCCCGCGCCCGCCGCCGTCCGCCGGCTGCAGCTCGGCGAGCGCTGACCACCGGACGCACGACCGACGCACCACGGCCGCCCACGGCCGCAACTTGGCCGGATCCTTCGCATGGCACCCGGGACGACCGGGGAACCGCCGCCGACGGGATCCGGCCAAAGTCGACTTGGGGCTTGCTGCGTGGCCGCCGGTCATGCGGCGGCGGCACCGGCGCGAACTGTTCGGCCCGTCCGTCGAGCGCATGCGCGCGGTGACCCGCGTAGACCGTCGGCGGGTCCCCGTCCGGGGGGCGCGCGAGCCCTCGATCCGAGCGCTCATTTGTCAGCCTCATGAGATCGATCGAGGATGACGCGAGGACCGTGGAGGCAGGAGGATGACCCCCATGCCAGAGACTTCCAGCAGCCCGATGCCCCGCCAGGTCGCCGACAGCTACGTCGACGCGCTCATCGAACTCGACCCGATCACCGGTACCTACCTGGGAGTCGAAGCGAGCGCAGGCCTCCTCCCCGACTTCTCGCCCGCCGGCCAGGAGGCGGTGGCGGAACTCGCCCGCCGCACCCTGGCCCGGCTCGACGAGGCCGAGCGGCTCCCGGGCGCGGACACCGACGCCGAACGGCGCTGCGCCCGGCTGCTGCGGGAGCGCTTGACGGCCGAACTCGCCGTCCACGACGCCGACGAGGGCCTCTGCGCGGTCGGCAACATGCGCTCCCCCGCGCACAGCGTGCGGATGGTGTTCACGGTGGCGCCGACCGAGACCGAGGCGGACTGGGAGGCCGTCGCCCAGCGACTGCGCGGCGTTCCGGCGGCGCTCGACGGCTACCGCGAGGCCCTGGCACTGGGCCTCGAGCGCAAGCTCCTGGGCGGGCCCCGGGCGACCACCACCTTCATCGGCCAGCTGACGGAGTGGGCGGGCGGGGACGACGCCGGGGCGCGGGGCTGGTTCGAGGAGTTCGCGGCCACGGCGCCGGAGTCGCTCCGCGCCGAGCTGGGTGCGGAGCTGGCCTCGGCGGCCCGGGGCGCCACGGAGGCGGTCGTCGCGCTGCGGGACTGGATGCGCGACGTCTACGCCCCGGCCGTCGCCGGCGCGCCCGACACGGTGGGCCGCGAGCGGTACCGGCGCTGGTCGCGGTACTTCAACGGCACCGACCTGGACCTCGACCAGGCGTACGCGTACGGCTGGTCCGAGTACCACCGGCTCCTCGGCGAGATGCGGACGGAGGCGGACCGCATCCTGCCCGGCTCCGGCCCGTGGGAGGCGCTCGCCCATCTCGACGTCCACGGCACGCACATCGAGGGCGTCGAGGAGGTACGGGTCTGGCTCCAGGGCCTGATGGACGAGGCGATCGAGGCGCTGGACGGCACCCACTTCGAACTCGCCGAGCGGGTGCGGAAGGTGGAGTCGCACATCGCCCCGCCGGGCGGCGCCGCCGCGCCGTACTACACGGGTCCGTCGGAGGACTTCTCCCGGCCGGGCCGCACCTGGCTGCCGGTCGACGGCCAGAACCGGTTCCCGGTGTACGACCTGGTGTCCACCTGGTACCACGAGGGTGTGCCCGGCCACCACCTGCAGATCGCGCAGTGGGTGCACGTCGCCGACCAGCTCTCCCGCTACCAGGCGACCATCGGCGGGGTCAGCGCCAACGCGGAGGGCTGGGCCCTCTACGCGGAGCGGCTGATGGACGAGCTGGGTTTCCTGCCCGACGCCGAGCGGCGCCTCGGCTATCTGGACGCGCAGATGATGCGGGCCTGCCGGGTGATCGTCGACATCGGCATGCACCTGCGCCTGGAGATCCCGGCGGACTCGCCGTTCCACCCGGGCGAGGAGTGGACGCCCGAGCTCGCCCAGGAGTTCTTCCAGCGGCACAGCAGCCGGCCGCCGGCCTTCGTCGAGAGCGAGATGACCCGCTACCTCTCGATGCCGGGGCAGGCGATCGGGTACAAGCTGGGCGAGCGGGCCTGGCTGCTCGGCCGCGAGAACGCGCGCGCCGCGCACGGCGACGCGTTCGACGCGAAGGCGTGGCACATGGCGGCTCTCTCGCAGGGGCCGCTGGGCCTCGACGACCTCGTCGAGGAGATCTCGCGGCTCTGACCAGGTGGGACATCCCGCCCGTCGGGTGTTCCGGACGGTGAGAACTCCCCGGCGATCGCTTGATCGCCCGGGGATTCCCCTGCACCATCACGGTCATGACCGTCTTGACCGGATACACCCCGGACGCCACCGACTGGCGCATCCTCGACGCCCTGCAGAGCCAGGGCCGGGCCAGCTTCACCGAGCTGGCCCGCGCCGTGTCCATGTCGGCCTCCGCCGTGACCGAGCGGGTGCGCCGGCTGGAGGAGGCCGGGGTGATCACGGGGTACGCGGCCGTCGTCGACCCGGAGCGGCTCGGTCTTCCGATCCTCGCCTTCGTCCGGCTGCGCTATCCCAACGGCAACTACAAGCCGTTCCACGACCTGATCGCCTCCACCCCCGAGGTGCTTGAGGCGCACCACGTGACCGGCGACGACTGCTTCGTCCTGAAGGTCGCCGCCCGCTCCATGAAGCACCTGGAGGAGATCTCCGGCAAGGTGGGCGCGCTGGGTTCGGTGACGACGAGCGTGGTGTACTCCTCGCCCCTCCCCCGCCGCTCGATCGGCCGCTGATCCCGGGCGGGACGGCACCGGCCCGGCGCCGGCACGCTCAGGCGCCGGTTCCCTTCTGCCGCACCGCCGATCCCGTCCGTTCCTTGACGACCTCCAACTGGGCGGGAATGCGCCGTCGCAGGTCGGCGACGTGGCTGACGATGCCGACGCTGCGGTCCCGCTCGCGCAGCGAGTCGAGGACGTCCAGGACCTCGTCCAGGGTCTGGTCGTCGAGGCTGCCGAAGCCCTCGTCGATGAAGAGGGTGTCGAGGCGGACACCGCCGGCCTCGTCGGTGACGACGTCGGCGAGGCCCAGGGCGAGGGACAGGGAGGCGAAGAAGGTCTCGCCTCCGGAGAGAGTGGCGGTGTCCCGCTCGTTGCCCGTCCAGGCGTCGACGACGTGCAGGCCGAGGCCGGCCCGCTTGCCGCCGGAGCGGGCGTCGGAGTGGACCAGGGTGTAGCGGCCGGAGGACATCCGCTGGAGCCGGGCCGTCGCCGCGGCCGCGACCTGTTCGAGCCGGGCGGCGAGGACGTAGGACTCCAGGCGCATCCTGCGTTCGTTCTCCGCCGAGGTGCCCGCGGTCAGTCCGGCGAGCCGGGCGACCCGGTCGTACTCCGCGCGCAGCGGTCCGAGACGGCGGACCTCGGTGTCGGTCTGCCGGGAGAGGCGGGCCAGTTCGGCGCCGCGCTCACGGACGGCGGCGAGGGCCGAGCCGGCCTCGCGCAGGGCGCGCTCGGCGCAGGTGTGAGCCGCCTCCGCGGCCTCCGGGTCGGCGGGCGGGTGCCCGGCGGCGGCCCGGGTCTCCGGCTCGGCGAGCCGGTCGGCGACGGCGGCCGCCTCCGCCTGCCAGGCGTCGAGGCGGTGCTGGAGCGTGCGGTGCTCACCGTCGTGGAGGAGGGCGGCGGCGGCCTCGTCGGGGGTGTCGAACCCTGCGCGGAACGCGGTGTCGGCGAGCTTGCCGTCGGCCTCCTTGAGGCGGCGGGCGGTCAACTCCACCTGGCGTACCGTCTCTGCGGCCTCGATCAGGACGGCGATCTTCCGCTCCAGCAGGGAGGCCTGCTCGGCGACGCTCGCGGACGCGCCGCGCCCCCGGGCCACTTCGGCCTCCAGGGCGGTCTGCTCCCGGTCGAGCGCCTCGCGCCGCGAGGTCCGCGCGGCGACGCGCCGCTCGGCGTCCCGCTGTGCCGCCACCCGGTTCTCGTACTCGCGCTCGGCCCGTGCGAGGGCTTCCCGCGCGCCGTGGGTCTGGGCGGCGAGCGCGTGCGCCTCGGCGTGCCGGAGCGTCAGCTCCTCCACCTCGGCGGCGAGTTCGGCGACGGAAGGGCCGGCCTCGGGGCCGGCCCCTTCGCGGGCCTCCTCGCGGGCCGCCGCCCATGCCTCGGCGGTGGCGGCCGCCTCGACCTCGGCCGCCGTACGGTCCTCCTCGGCGCGCGTGAAGGCGGCGTACGCGGCGTCCTCGGTGACCCGGTCGACGTGGTCGGCGCCCGTGCGGGCGGGGGCCGGGTGGTCGGCGGAGCCGCAGACCTGGCAGGGGTCGCCGGGCGTGAGCGCGGCGGCCAGTTCGGCGGCGATGCCCTGGAGACGGCGGGACTTGACGTCGAGCCAGCTCTCGTGGGCTTCGTTGCGGTGCTCTCGGGCGGCCGTCAGACGGGATTCGGCGGCGGTCGTCCGCTCGGCGAGTTCGTCCCTGCGCCGGGCGGCGCCCAGCCGGCGGCGGGCCGGTTCGAGCCGGCCCGCGAGGTGCTCGGCGCGGGCGGCGGCTTCCTGGGCGGCTTCGATACGGGTCGCGAGTCCGGCCCGGCGGGGCTCCCAGCCCGAGAGCCAGCCGCCCGCGTCCTGAAGGATGTCGTCGTCCGCGCGGGCCTGCCGGTCGAGGTCCGCGCGCTCCCGCACGACCTCGGCGGCGCGTCGCTCCGCCCGCCGGGCGGACTCGAGGCCGCCCAGCTCCTCGGTCAGCCGTCGCTCCCGGGCGGACAGCTGCTCCGCGCCCTCGTCGGCCAGCTCGGCGGGCAGCCGGCCGAGGCTCCGCTCGCGGGCCGACCGCGCCGACCCGTGGTCGCGCTCCGCGTCGGCGCGCAGGGAGAGGGCCGGGGCCACGAGATCGGCCTTGCGCGAGCGGTCGAGCACCGCCTGGACGCGGTCCCGCTCGGGCCTGCCGGACTCCAGCGCCTCCTGGCGGCGCAGGGTCTCCTCGTACCGCGCCTGACGGGCCGCCAGGTCCCGTTCCCGGTCGAGGGTCCTGCGTGCGGCGGCCTGGCGCGACTCGGCGGCAGAGACCGCCGCGTCGGCGATGTCGAGGGCCTCGCGCGCCTCGGACCGGGCGACGGCGGCCTGGGTCAGGACGGCCTGGGCGAGGCCGGGCTCGCCCGGCCGCTCGTCGACGACCGCCCCGCCCGCGACCTGCGCCGTGCGGTGGGCCAGCGCGAGCAGCCGCTCGTCGCCCTCCCGCACCTGCTGCTCGGCGGCGCGCCGCAGCTCCGCCAGGCGCTCCTCGACGGCCGCGAAGCGGCGGGTGTCGAAGAGCCGTCCGAGCAGCTTGCCGCGTGCCTCCGCGTCCGCGCGCAGGAAGCGCGCGAAGTCGCCCTGCGGCAGGAGCACGACCTGGCAGAACTGCTCGCGGCTCATGCCGACGAGCTGGGTGATCTCCTCGCCGATCTCCTGGTGGGAGCGGCTGAGGGCGGTCCACTCGCCCGTGCGGGAGTCGTGCTCGCGCAGCCAGCTCTGGGCCTTCTCGGTGGTGAAGCCGCCGCCCCGCTTCTTCGGGCGGGGCTGCGCGGGCCGTCGGGTGATCTCCAACCGCCGCTCCCCGACGGTCAGTTCGAGCAGCACCTCGGTGTACGTGCCGGACGGGGCGTGGTCGCTGCGCAGCGAGGTCCCGGGCGACTGCCGGGCGCCGGGCACCGCTCCGTACAGGGCGTAGCAGACGGCGTCGAGGACGGAGGTCTTGCCCGCGCCCGTGGGACCGTGCAGGAGGAAGAGGCCCGCGTCGGAGAGCGCGTCGAAGTCGACTTCCTGGGTGGCGCCGAAGGGGCCGAAGGCGGTGACGGAGAGGCGGTGGAGTCTCACCGGGCGCCCACCTCGCGCTCCGCGGCCGCCGCGTCGACGCGGACGTCGTCGAAGGCGCCGTACAGCACGGTCCGTTCGGTGTCGTCGGGTCCGGCGCCACCGCGCACATGGGCCACGAAGTCCTCCGCGATCTGCTGGTCGCTGCGGTCGCGCAGCCGCTGGGCGTACGAGGCGGACGGGTCGTCCTCGGCGCGCTCGGGCTCGAAGACCAGGTGCAGGGTGTGCGGGAAGCGCTCGGTGAGCCGGGCCATGGGCTCGGCGGGCCGTACCGGGTCGGTGAGCGTCGCCTCGACCCACGCCTCCTCGTGCGCGGCGAGTGCGGGGTCGGCGAGCAGGTCGTCGAGCCGGCCGCGGATGCGGGCGAGGGCGCGGGGGGCGGGGCAGTCCACGCGCTCGGCCGCCTCGATCGCGCCGTCGGGACCGAGGTCGATCAGCCACATGGTCTTGCGGTGGTGGACCTCGGAGAAGGAGTACGCGAGGGGCGAGCCGGAGTAGCGGACGCTCGGGGTGACGGTCTGGCTGCCGTGCAGATGGCCGAGGGCCACGTAGTCGACGCCGTCGAACACCCCGGCGGGCACGGCGGAGACACCGCCGACGGTGATGTCCCGCTCGCTGTCGCTCGGTTCGCCGCCCGCGACGAAGGCGTGCGCGAGGACGACCGAGCGGGTGCCCGCGGGCCGGGCGGCGAGGTCGGCCCTGACCCGGTCCATGGCGGCGGAGAGCACCGCCTCGTGTCCTGCCTTGGCGGCGCCGAGGCGCTCGCGCACCAGGGCCGGCTCCAGGTACGGCAGGCCGTAGAGCGCGACGTCGCCGTGGGCGTCGGCGAGGACGACGGGCGTGCCGACGCCGGCCGGGTCCGTGCGCAGGTGGATCCCGGCCCGCTCGATGAGCCCGGCGCCGACGCCGAGGCGGCGGGCCGAGTCGTGGTTGCCGGAGATCATGACCGTCGGCACCCCGGCCTCGGCGAGCCGGTGCAGGGCGGTGTCGAAGAGCTCCACGGCGGAGAGCGGCGGCACGGCCCGGTCGTAGACATCCCCGGCGACCAGGACCGCGTCCACGTCACGCTCGCGCACCGTCGCCACGAGGTGGTCCAGGAACGCGGACTGGGCGTCGAGCAGGCTCACCCGGTGGAACGACCGCCCCAGGTGCCAGTCCGACGTGTGCAGGAATCTCATGATCCAGGAGCGTATCGGTGGGGTCGGACAACGGCGGTGGCTTCGGGGATTCCGGTCGTCGGGGCCGCCCCGGTCCCGGTGGCGGCCCTGCGATCGCGCTCACGCATCGCCGTACGCCTCGCCGCCCAGCTCCAGGCTCGCGGCGCCGGCCGTCACGTCGGCGAGCCAGCCGCGGAAGGCGTCGACGTCGGCGTCCGGGAGCCCGATCTCCAGGGTGACGGCCTCGCCGTATCGCACCTCGCGCACGTTCCGGCCGGTCGCCCGCAGGTCGTTCTCCAGCTTGCCCGCGCGCTGGTGGTCGACGGTCACGGTGGCGAGCCGGTACCGCTGCCGGGTGAGGGTGCCGAGCGCGTCCAGGGCCTCGCCGACCACGCCGCCGTACGCCCGGATCAGACCGCCCGCGCCGAGCTTCACACCGCCGTAGTAGCGGGTGACGACGGCGGCGACGTACCGCACCTCGCGTCGCAGGAGCATCTGGAGCATGGGGACGCCGGCGGTGCCGCCCGGCTCGCCGTCGTCGCTCGCCTTCTGGACGGCGGCGTCGGCGCCGATGACGTACGCGAAGCAGTTGTGGCTCGCGGTCGGGTGCTCCCTGCGGACGCGCGCGACGAAGTCCTGCGCCTCCTGCTCGGTCGCCACCGGTGCCAGCGCGCAGAGGAAGCGCGAGCGGTTGATCTCGGTCTCGTGCACACCCTCGCGGGCGATCGTGCGGTACTGCTCCTGCATCCCGCCACCCTATGCGCCCGGGAACGCGCCCCTGTCCCCCTCCGTCCGCTCCTGCTCGTCACCGAGGTCCGCGAGGGGCAGGGCCCGCAGGGCCAGGGCCCAGCCGAGGCGGGTCTCGCCCGACTCGCTGGAGCGTCCGGTGAGCTCCGCGATACGACTGATGCGGTTGAGGACGGTGTTGCGGTGGCAGTAGAGCCGCTCGGCGGCCCGGGCGGCGGAACAGCCGCAGTCCAGCCAGACCCGGAGAGTCTCCAGGAGGGCGGCGCGCTCGCCGGCGGTGGCGAGGACCGGCCCGAGGTGGACGGCGACGATCCGGTCCACGATGTCGCCCCGGCCGCTGAGCAGCACCTCGGTGAGCCGGTCGTCGAACGCCGCGGCCTCACCGCTGCCGACGGGGAGGGTACGGAGGGTCTGTTCTGCGAGCCGGAGGGCCCGGCCCGCCTGGGCGAGCCGGTCGAACTCGGGGGATACCCCGGCGGTGGTGCCGGTCTGCCGGCGGAGCAGGTCGAGCAGCCCGCGCGCGGCGTCGGCACCGGCGCCGCGCGGCAGCCGGACGATGCCGGCATAGCGACCGGCGCGCGGTCGCCAGAAGGACCACAGGCCCGCGGCCTCCAGGACGGGTGCCGGGTGGGGCGGGGCGGCCGGGTTCTGGGCGGCGACCACGACGACGTACCGGTCGCTCACGGGGACCCCGAGGGCGGTGGAGGCGGCCGCGGCGACGGCGGGATCGTCGGCGCGGCCGTCGAGCAGGGCCTCGAAGAGGGCGACGCGGCGGGTGTCCTGGCGGCTCTGCATCTCCAGCTGGGTGAGCCGGTAGGCGTCGGCCATGGCGACCGAGTAGCGGTCGATCGTCTCCCACAGGGCGCCGGCGACGTCGAGTTCGGTGTCCCTGGTGTCGCTGTCCCGGCCGGGCCGGGCGCGCAGGTGTTCCGCCATGACCTGCCAGAGCACCCGGCCGCCCCGCCGGTAGGCGCGCAGGACGGTGTCGAGCGGCACGTCCTGCTCGGCCCGGCGCCGGCCGGTCTCGCGCGCGGCCTGCTCGAAGTCCACGCCGGTGGGGGCGAGACCGCCGAAGTCCTGAAGGGCCCGCAGCAGATTGTCCCGGCAGATCTCCCACAGGTCCGCGCGGGTGACGGGGGTCCCGGAGGCGTACGTACCGCTGTGGGCGCGGATGTCGTCCACGGCCCGGTCGGTGAGCCGGGCCAGGTCGCCGATGAGGGAGGCGGCGAGGGTACGGCGCAGGGTCGCCCCGGCGACGCCACCGGGCACCGCCACGGGAACGACGGGGGCGGGGCCGGACGTGGGGCCGGTGCCGGTCCGGGGGCCGGGGCCGGATGTCGCCGCCGGAGTGGGGTTCATGGGCGCACCGTAACGCCGCCGTTTGGCGGATGCCACGCTCCCGACATCTCGGAGGGGCCGCTGCCCACCTCGCGAGGGCACATGCTGGGCAGATGCACATGGTGCCCGGCCCGTGCCAGGAACGATTCTGGGCCGTGTCCGGCCTGTCAACGCAGCGTTTCCTGGAGCGTGCCATGTCACTGAGCGTCGCCAACGTCCTGGGCGAGTCCGCCCGCCGGTACCCGGACCGGATCGCGGTCGTCGAGGGGGCGGTCCGGCTGACCTACCGGGAGCTGTGGCACGACGCGCTGCGCTGCGGGGCCGGGCTGCGGGCCGCGGGGGTGCGGCCGGGCGACCGCGTGGCCGTGCTGCTGCCGAACACCACGGAGTTCCTGCGGGTGTACTACGGCGCGCTGGCCGCCGGGGCCACGGTCGTCCCGGTCCACGGCCTGCTGGTCGCCGAGGAGGTGCGGTACGTCCTGGAGCACAGCGGCGCGGTCGCGCTCGTGAGCGGCGGGCCCCTGTGGGCGGTGGCCGAGGAGGCGGCGCGGAGCGCCGGGGTGCGCGCGCTCCAGGGCGCCCCGATGGCGCCCGAGCCGCTGCGGGCCGCCGAGCCGGCCGGGCCCGGCGACACCGCGGCGATCCTCTACACGAGCGGGACGACGGGCCGCCCGAAGGGCGCCCGCCTCACCCATCTCAACATCGTCCTCAACGCGTCCGTGACCTCGCAGGACCTGTTGGGCATGGGTGAGCGGGACGTCGTCCTCGGCTGTCTGCCGCTCTTCCACAGCTACGGGCAGACCTGCGCGATGAACGGGACACTGCGGGCCGGCGCGACGCTCGTCCTGATGCCCCGGTTCAGCGGCCCCGCCGCGCTCGCGGCCCTCGTCGAGGAGGGCGTCACCGTCTTCATGGGCGTACCGACGATGTACCACGCGCTGGTGGAGGCGGCGGCCTCCGACGAGCGGCGGCCGGTGGCGCTGCGGGCGGCCGTGTCGGGCGGCGCCGCGCTTCCCGTCGCCGTCCTCGAACGATTCGAGGAGACGTTCGCCACGCAGGTCCTGGAGGGGTACGGCCTGACCGAGACCTCACCGGTCGCCACCTTCAACCAGCCGCACCTCGGGACGCGGCCCGGCACCGTGGGGCACCCGGTGTGGGGCGTCGAGGTCGAGGTCGCCGACGCCGGCGTCGACGACCGGATCGAACTCCTCGCGGACGGCGAGATCGGCGAGGTCGTCGTGCGCGGCCACAACGTCTTCGCGGGGTACCTGGACGATCCGGAGGCGACGGCCGCGGCGGTCGTGGACGGCTGGTTCCGCACGGGGGATCTGGGCGTTCGCGACGAGGACGGCTTCCTGAGCATCGTGGACCGGAAGAAGGACCTGGTGATCCGGGGCGGCTTCAACATCTACCCGCGCGAGGTCGAGGAGGTCCTCGTCCGGCACCCGTCGGTCGCGGAGGTCGCGGTGATCGGCGTCCCCGACGAGGCGAGGGGCGAGGAGATCTGCGCCGTCGTCGTCCTGCGGCCGGGGGCGGGGGACGTCGGGGCGGCGGAGCTGGTGGAGTGGTCGAAGGAACGCCTGGGCCGCCACAAGTACCCGCGGCTCGTACGGTTCGTGGACGCGATGCCGCTCGGCCCGACCGGCAAGGTCCTCAAGCGGGCGCTGGCCGGGGTGGGGGCGGGGGCGGATTCGGGCTCGGGCTCGGGCTCAGGCGGCTCGGAAGGGAGTCGTGGCTGATGACCGGGCTTCGCGAACCGATGGTGTCCACGCGGGGCGGGACCCTGCGCGGGTTCTGGGCGGAGCGGTCGGGGTCGGCGTCGGGGTCGGCGTCGGCGTCGGCGGGGTCGGGATCGGGATCGGCGCGTGCGGAGTCGAGGTCGGCTGGTGCGGAGTCGGCGTCGGCGGGTGCGGAGTCGAGCTCGGGTGTCGCGGCCTTCCTCGGGGTGCCGTACGCCCAGGCGCCGGTGGGGCCGCGGCGCTTCCGGGCGCCCGAGCCCGTCGAGCCGTGGGACGGCGTGCGGGACGCTCTCGCCTTCGGGGCGACGGCGCCCAAGCGCCCGTACAGGGCCCCGCTCGACACACTCCTCCCGGACCCTGATGTCGCGGGGAAGAACTGCCTCAACCTGAACATCTGGGCCCCATGGCCGCCGCCGGGCGGGCGGAGTGCCACGGGCCGACCCGTCATGGTGTGGATCCACGGCGGTTCCCTGGTCCACGGGTCGTCCGCCGTCCCCGTCTACGACGGGGAGGCGTTCGCCCGCGACGGTGTCGTGCTCGTCTCCCTCAACTACCGGCTCGGCATCGAGGGGTTCGGGGTCTTCCCCGACGCCCCGGCCAACCTGGGGCTGCGTGATCAGCTGGCCGCGCTGACGTGGGTACGGGAGAACATCGCGGCCTTCGGCGGTGCCCTGGACCGGGTCACCGTCTTCGGTGAGTCGGCCGGCGCGATCTCCCTCGCGGCGCTGCTCGCCTCGCCACTCGCGCGGGGCCTGTTCCGGAGGGCCGTGCTCCAGAGCGGAGCGCCGACGGCACTGCCCCTGGACCGGGCCCGTCGGACGACGGAGGCGATCGCCCGGCGGCTGGGCGTGGCGGCGACGGCGCGGGCGCTGTCCGCCGTACCGCCGGAACGGCTCCTCGACGCCCAGACCGAGGTGACGGGGAAAGGGTCGCCGCTGACCGGCGGACACTCCTTCCAGATCGCCGTGGACGGCGAGGTCCTGCCCCGCGATCCGTTCGAGGCACTGCGCGCGGGTGCTGCGGCGGACGTGGACCTGCTGATGGGCACGAACACGGAGGAGTACCGGCTGTGGTTCGTGCCGAGCGGGCTCACCGAGCGCATCGGCCGTCTCGCGCTGCGCGCGGCGGCGTGGAAGGCGGGGGTGCCGGCGCGGACCGTACGGACGTACCGGTCGCGCCGGCCCGGGGAGACGCCCGGCGAGGTGCTGGGCGCGCTCGCCACGGACAAGCTGTTGCGGGTGCCGCAGAACCGGCTGGCGGACGCCCGGGCGGCGGGGCCGGGGGCCACATATGTCTACGAGTTCGGCTGGCGCTCCCCGGTCCTCGGCCTGGGCGCCTGCCACGCCCTGGAGATCGCCTTCGTCTTCGACACCCTCGACCGGCCAGGGGCGGCGGCCCTGACGGGTCCTGACGTGCCGCGCCCGCTCGCCGACGCGATGCACTCCGCCTGGGTGCGGTTCGCGACGACGGGCGACGCGGGCTGGCGGAGGTGGGACGGATCACGGCCGGTGATGACCTTCGGCCGCCCCGGCGACGACGGACCGACCGTGGTCGAGTCGCCGCGCGAGGAGGAGCTGCGGGCCTGGGGCGTCGGCTGAGCGCGCCGATTCGGGAGTCCGGACCGAACCTAGGCCGGGACGGGGGTGTCGAGGGGCGCGTCCCCGGCGTCGCCGGACTCGTCGGTGCGCCCGAGACTCTCGGCCTCCGGCTCCTCCTGCCCCTCCAGCTCCGCCGCCGGTTCGCTGAGCTGTTCGCGCAGGTAGTTCCAGACGACCGCGATCAGCGCGGCGATGGGTACGGCGAGCAGGCTGCCGACGATGCCGGCGAGGCTGCCGCCCAGCGTCACGGCCAGCAGGATCACCGCGGCGTGGAGGCCGAGGCCGCGGCTCTGGATCATGGGCTGGAAGACGTTCCCCTCCAGCTGCTGCACCACCACGATGATGGCGAGCACGATCAGCGCGTCCGTCGGGCCGTTGGACACCAGGGCGATGAGGACCGCGACCAGGCCGGCGAACAGGGCTCCCACGATGGGCACGAAGGCCGACACGAAGGTCAGCACGGCCAGCGGGAGCACCAGAGGTACTCCGAGGATCCACAGCCCGATGCCGATGAAGACGGCGTCGAGCAGACCGACGAACGCCTGCGAGCGCACGAACGCGCCCAGCGTCTCCCAGCCGCGCGCGGCCACGACGGGGACGTCGGTGGCCAGTCGGCCGGGGAGCTGGCGGGTCAGCCAGGGCAGGAACCGCGGGCCGTCCTTGAGGAAGAAGAACATGAGGAAGAGCGCGAGGACGGCGGTGACCACCCCGTTGAACACGGTGCCCACGCCCGTACCGACGGCGCTGACCAGGCTGCCGACACTGTTCTGGACGCGGTCGACCGCCGTGTCGAAGGCGCCGGAGATCTGCTCGTCGCCGATGTTCAGCGGGGGTCCGGCCGCCCACTCGCGCAGCGTCTGGATGCCTTGCACCACGCCGTCGGCCAGCTCCCCCGACTGGGACGAGACGGGGACGGCGATCAGCGCGACGATGCCCGCGGCGACGAGGAGGAAGAGCACGGTCACGGCCGACGCCGCGAGAGCGGGCGGCCACCCCCAGCGGCGCAGGAGACGGGCGAGGGGCCAGGTGAGCGTGGTGAGGAGCAGGGCCACTATGAGGGGCCAGACGACCGACCACATCTTGCCCAGCAGCCACAGCGCGACCGCGGCCATGACGAGGACGACGAGCAACTCGGCGGATACGCGGGCGGATCGCCGGAGTGCGGCGGCGGCCTTCGTGGAACTCAGGGTGGTGGCAGGCATGGGGTCACCCTATGGGGACCGGCCGATCCCGATGGATGCCGGTTCTCTCCTCGGCGCGGTTGGCCGCGGGTGATGGAGGTAAAGACGCGGTACTGGTCGAGCGCGGCCGGCTTGCGGGGCGGCGGGCCGCTGCGGCGGGAATCGTCGGCGGCCGCGGCATGTTCCGACACTGGGAGTGTTTGAACTCGGAGACCGGAGACAGAGCGTGCACAGCGACACCGAAACCATCCGCAGGATCCTCGACCAGGCCGGCGACACCTGGGCCGTCGTCGGGCTCTCCGCGAACGAGGAGCGCGCCGCCCACGGCGTCGCGGCCTTCCTGCAGCGGCACGGCAAGCGGATCGTCCCCGTGCACCCGAAGGCCGAGACCGTCCACGGCGAACAGGGCTACGCCTCCCTCGACGACATCCCCTTCGACGTCGACGTCGTGGACGTGTTCGTCAACAGCGCGCTCGCCGGCGCGGTCGCCGACGAGGCCGTCGCCAAGGGTGCCAAGGCCGTCTGGTTCCAGCTCGGCGTCGTGGACGAGGCCGCGTACGAACGCACCCGGGCCGCGGGCCTCGACATGGTGATGGACCGCTGCCCGGCGATCGAGATCCCGCGACTCGGCTGAGAGCCCGCCCCACAGGGCCCCGCGGAGACCCGGCCCCCCAGGGCCCGGTCTCCGCGGGGCCCTGGCTCACTCGATGCCGAGGCCCTCCAGGACGACCGCTCCGGGCAGCTCCGCGAAGGCCTTGCCCGGGACGATCAGCTTGCCGCGCCGCCGCCCGCTGCCGATGAGGACCCAGGGGGTGTCGACCACCGTCGCGTCCACGAGGACGGGCCAGTCGGCCGGGAGTCCGATCGGGGTGACGCCCCCGTACTCCATGCCGCTCTCGCCCGTCGCGGTCTCCATCGGCGCGAACCGCACCTTGCGGGAGCCCAGTTGGCGGCGGACCAGGCCATTGACGTCGATCTTGGTGGCCGAGCGCACCACGCAGGCCGCCAGCGTCGTCTCCTCGCCGCGCTTCCCTGCGACGATCACGCAGTTCGCGGACTGTTCGAGGAGTTCGCGGCCGTGGTTCTCGACGAAGACCGCCGTGTCGGCGATCTCCGGGTCGGTGTCGACGTACAGCAGCTGGTCCGTCGGCACACTGCCCTGCCAGCCGCGCACGGCCGCCGCCACCGGTTCCGTGAGCAGGTCGAGGCAGTCGGCGGCGGGAACGGCGTTGTCGAAGTCTCCGATGGGTGCGCGCATGGCGACCAAGCTAACAGCGGCCGCCGGTAACGGCGTTCGGCGTCTCAGCGTACGGGCGGGATGGAGACGGCCATCGTCATCTCCACCTTCTCGTCGCCGTCGTTGCGGTACGCGTGCGGCACGTTGGCCTCGAAGACGGCGGAGGTGCCCGCCGGGATGCGGTGGTCCTCGCCCTCGACCACGAGGGTGAGCTCCCCGGCCGAGACGTGCAGCAGTTCGGTCGTGCCGTCGGGGTGCGGGTCGGAGGAGCTGCCGTCGCCGGGCATCAGCGTCCAGGCCCAGAGCTCCAGCGGGCCGCGCGCCTCGGTGCCGGCGAGCAGGGTGGTGTGGCTGCCGGTGGAGGTGGACCACATGCGGACGGCCTGGTCCGGCGGAACGAGGCGGACGTGCGGGCCCTGCTCGTAGTCGAGGAGTGTGGTGATCGAGACCCCGAGGGCGTCCGCGAGCTTCACGGTGGTGCCGACGCTCGGGTTCGTCCGGGCCTGCTCGATCTGGATGATCATGCCGCGACTGACGCCGGCACGGGCGGCGAGCGCGTCCAGCGTGAATCCGCGTTCATTGCGCCACCGCTTCAGATTCCGCGCGAGCGACTGCGTGAGCTGATCGAGGTCCGACACATTCCGTCCAATATTTTGGATGACAGAGTCCAACAGACTGAACTACGGTGGGGTCTACCGCGGTGTACCAGCTGTCCACCGCACTGTACTGCGAGACCGCTCCCTGCGAGGATCCATGACTGCGCTGTTCGCCCTGGCCACCGCCCTCCTCTGGGGGCTGGCCGACTTCGGCGGCGGGCTGCTCACCCGGCGCATGCCCGCCCTCACGGTGGTCGTGGCCTCGCAGACCGTCGCGGTCGTCGTCCTGGGTGCGATCGTGGTCGCCACCGGCGGCTGGTCCGAGGCGGGCCCCCAGCTCTGGTACGCCGTCGCCGCGGGCGTGGTCGGCCCGGTCGCGATGCTCTCCTTCTACAAGGCCCTCGCGCTCGGCCCGATGGGCGTGGTCTCCCCGCTCGGCTCGCTCGGTGTCGTCGTGCCCGTCTCGGTGGGCCTGCTCATCGGCGACCGGCCGGGGCTCCTCCAGTTCGCCGGGATCGGCGTGGCGATCGTCGGCATCGTCCTGGCCGGCGGTCCGGAGCTGCGCGGGGCGCCCGTGCAGCGCCAGGCCGTACTCCTCACCCTGGTCGCCGCCTTCGGCTTCGGCTCGGTCATGGCGCTCATCGCCGAGGCCTCCTCGACACTGACCGGCCTGTTCCTCGCCCTCTTCGTGCAGCGGGTGACGAACGTGGCGGTGGGCGGCGGCGCGCTCTACGTCTCGGTGAAGCGGGGCGGACGGGCGCTGCCCGAGGGCGGTGGCGGGATGAAGGTCGTGTGGGCGGCCCTCCCGGCGCTCGCCTTCGTCGGCCTCGCGGACGTCGCCGCGAACGGTACGTACTCCATCGCGGCGCAGACCGGGCCGGTGACCGTCGCCGCCGTCCTCGCCAACCTCTACCCGGTGGTCACCTCGCTCGCGGCGCGCGGGGTGCTGAAGGAACGGCTGCGCGCGGTCCAGGCGGCGGGCGCGGGCCTGGCCCTGGTCGGCACGGTCCTGCTGGCCACGGGCTGACGGCGTCGCCCACGGGGCGGCTCCGGCGCCGTCTCCGCGAGCCTGGTCAGCCCTCCGCGAGGTCCCAGGCCGCGAGTGCGGCGAGCTGCTCGTGCATCACCCCGTCCGGCACCGGGGTCGGGGCCGGGGTCCGCAGCGGCGGCTGCCAGCCCCGCTCCGGGTCCCAGCTGCGTACGACCTTCGCCGGGGCGCCGGCGACCACCGAATGGTCCGGCACCTCTCCCCGTACGACCGCGCCCGCCGCGACCACCACGTTCCGGCCGAGCTTGGCACCGGGCAGGATCACGGCCCCCGTGCCCAGCCAGCAGCCCGGGCCGATCTCGACGGGCTCGGAGCGCGGCCACTGCCGGCCGACCGGCTCGTCGGGGTCGTCGTAACTGTGGTTGGTCGAGGTGATGTAGACGTACGGCCCGCAGTAGGTGTCCGAGCCGATCGTCACCGAGGTGTCGGCGATGACATGGCTACCGCGCCCCAGGACGACGCCGTTGCCGAGGGTCAGGACCGTGTCGGGGCCGAGGTCGAGGCCGGGCAGCATCCCCGCGGTCAGGGTGACCTGCTCGGCGATGATGCAGCACTCGCCGATCTCGATCCACCGCTCGCCGAAGACCGTGCCCTGCGGGAACGCCAGCCGGGTGCCCGCGCCGAGGCGCTTGAAGCGCAACCGCCCGGGACTGTCGGCGGTCACGGCACCGGCCTCCTGCACCCAGCGCCACCCGCCTTGGACGGCACGGGCGAGAACGCGGCGCCGCCAGGCGGTGAGAGAAGAGAACGTGTTTCTGTTCCTGGGCACCCGCACACGGTAGTCGGCACGGTCGTACCTGATCAGTGGGGTGCCCTGTGATGTCCGTCATGAGCCACGGTTAGGGTGCCGGTGAGGCGTGACGCACGTACGAGGGAGCAGGAGCGAACGATGACCGAGGCGTTGATCAAGGGCGTGGGCGGCAAGGAGCCGCAGGTCGATCCGACCGCCTTCACGGCGCCGACCTCCGTGGTTCTCGGCGACGTCACGCTGGGTGCCCGCGCGAGCGTCTGGTACCACGCGGTGCTCCGGGCGGACTGCGGCCCCATCGCCGTCGGTGAGGACTCGAACATCCAGGACAACTGCACCGTCCATGTCGACCCGGGCTTCCCGGTCTCGATCGGGGACCGGGTGACGGTCGGCCACAACGCGACCGTGCACGGCTGCGTCATCGAGGACGACGTCCTGGTCGGCATGGGCGCCACGGTCCTCAACGGGGCCAGGGTCGGCGCCGGTTCGCTGATCGCGGCGCAGGCGCTCGTCCCGCAGGGGATGGAGATCCCGCCGGGTTCGCTGGTGGCGGGCGTCCCGGCGAAGGTGCGGCGGCCGCTGACCGAGGAGGAGCAGGCGGGCATCCGCCTCAACGCGGAGATGTACCTCCACCTGGCCAAGGGCCACGCCGAGGCGTTCCAGGACTGAGATCCCGCTTCTGCACAGCGCGAGGGCGCGGCGGCCGTGCGGCCACCGCGCCCTCGCGCGTACGTCGCGGTTCCCGCGCAGCGCTCAGTCCGCCACCGGCACCGGCGTCGGCGCGGCCTCCGCCGCCTCCACCGGCTGCGTCTCGGCCTTCGCGGCCGCCTTCTTCGCACGGTTCTTCAGGATCAGCATCGACGTGACGCCGACCAGGACCGCGAGCACGAGACCCAGCCACGAGAAGCGCTTGAGCCACGCCTCGGCGACGATGCCCACCGAGTAGATGACGGCCGTCGTGCCGCCGGCCCAGAGGATGCCGCCGAGGACGTTGGCGATGGCGAACTTCCAGTACGGCATGCGCAGCACGCCCGCGAGCGGTCCCGCGAAGATCCGCAGCAGGGCGACGAAGCGGCCGAAGAAGACCGCCCACATGCCCCACTTCTCGAAGGACCGCTCCGCCAGCGCCACATTGGCCTCGCCGCAGTGCTTGGGGAACTTCTTGGCCAGCCAGGCGAGCAGCGGGCGCCCGCCCTTGCGGCCGATCGCGTAGCCGATCGAGTCGCCGATGATGGCCCCGGCGATGGCACAGGCGCCGAGCACGTACGGGTTGATGTCACCGTGCTGGGAGGCAAGCAGGGCCGAGCTGACGAGGACGATCTCGCCGGGGAGCGGGATTCCCAGGCTTTCGAGCCCGATCACCACTCCCACCAGGGCGTAGATCGCCACCGCGGGGATCGTCTCCAGCCACTCCTGGACGTGCAACGCGGTTTCCTCCCGGGTCGTGGCGCGCGCCGCGTCGCGCGCGCCGAGGCAGCCTACCTGGTCGCGGCCGGCCCTCCGGCCGCCTCCCGTCCCGTAAATCAGTGGTCGCCCGCGGACGCGGCGCGCTACGCTCCGCGGCGATGACGACTCACACCTCTCAGTGTTGGGGGGTCCCGTCCGCGCAAGGTGAGTGCTGATGACCACTCACACCGCGTACGAGGATGCCCACGCTTCCTTCCTCTCCTTCTGGCTGCGCGTCCGCGAGTTCGCCGTGCCGCCGTCCATGATCGCGACAGCGACCGCCCGCCGCCTCTCCGGTGACTGGGCCGGGGCGTGTGCCGCGGCACGCGTCGACGTCGACCTCGACCTGCGGTCGGTGACCCGGGCGCATGGCCGGGACCTCACCGACCGGGTCCGGCGCGATCTCCGCCATCTCGTTCCCGACCTGCTGCGCTGGCACATGCCGAGGGTGGCTCCGCACGGGCTGCTGCGCCCGGGTCTGACGATCTCGCTGGCCCGTTACGCCCGGGCGGATCCGACGGCGCGGGCGAGCCCGGTGCATCTCGTGGCCAGGACCCCGCCCGCGTGGGCGGAGGGCGGCCAGCGGATCAGCCTCGCCCTCTGGGGCGGCTCCTCCGCCGGGTCCGTCGGCCAGGGCACCGCCGGGCGCCACCCGCACCCTCATCCCGGTCGGCGCTTCCGTCTCGATCTGCATCGCCACCTGTGGGACGCGCGCAGGGCCGACGAGCTAAGGCTGCGCTCGGGGGCGGACACGCCCGCTGCGGGCGGGGCGGAGGCGCCGGAGGGGTACCTCTGCGCCGTCGACCGCTGGCCGGCGGAGGCGAGGCTCGTCCTCCACGAGGAGGGCAGGTCCGAGGGCCCGGTGACCGTACGCCTCGACGCGCGCCGCCGCCTCACGCTCGCGGTGGCCCCGGAGCCGGGGGCTCCCCGGGATGCCGGGAGCCGGGGCGCGCCGGTCCTCCTGCCGGATGCGGCGACCTGGGTGCTGCCCGACCTGGAGCTGCTGCGGGCGGGCGCGATCGAGGCCGGGCGCCTGCACCCGCTGGTCGCCTCCGCGCTCGTACCGGACCATGTGCCGGCCGACCGCGGCGACGAGCGGGGGGCGTCGGGGCCCCGGCTCGTGGAGTGCCGGGGCGACCTGCACCGGATCGCTCTGGTCGACGGCGTACTGGCTCCGCTGGACCACGGCCCGGACGAACTCGGCCGGGAGGAGCTGCTCGGCGCGCTCGGCGGGCCCCCGCTGCCGTGTCTGCGGGCGATCGACGAGGCGCACCGGCGCCCGGACTGCCTCGCCGGTGTCCGCGAACGTCTGCAGCACGGTGACGTGGCGGGCGCGCTCGCCGTCGTCGAGGGCCTCCTCGGGCCCGGAGCGACGCTCCGCGGCGGACCGTTGCGGGACGCGCTGGAGGAGGCGGCCCGGCGGCGGATCGCGTACGGGCTGTTCCGCTCGGGCCTCGACGCACCCCCGCCCCACCGCACCCTGCCCCCTCCGCGTCGGCCTCGCGACGTACGGACCCGGCCCCGCCTCGCGCACTGACGCACATCACCGGCGCAAGCCCTCATCACCCGCGCCACCCGACGTCCACTTCGCCCGCGCCACCCCGGCGTCCACATCACCCGCGCCGCCCACATCACCCGGGGTTCCGACCCCGTACCACCTCACTTCTCACGGTCCCACCGACCTCCACAGGTGATCACTCATGACTGTTCTGTCCACCATGCCCGCGTACGCCCCCGCCCCCGCCCCCGCTTCCACGCCCGCCCCCGACTCCCCGCTCCACGTCGCCGGCGCCCTGTTGACGCTCCTGGACGACACCACCACCGAGCCCCGGCCCGACACCCAGCTGGAGGCCCTGACGCTGGCCGTGGCCGCCGACCTGCCCGTGATCCTCTGGGGCGAGCCGGGGATCGGGAAGACTGCGGCCCTGACCCGGCTGGCCGAGGAGCTCGACCTTCCCCTGACCACGGTGATCGCCAGCGTGCACGAGCCCTCGGACTTCTCGGGCCTGCCGGTCGTCGGCGACGACCCCGCCGAACAGGGCGTCCCGATGGCCCCGCCGGACTGGGCCGTGCGGCTGGTCAGGGCGGGCCGGGGGCTGCTGTTCCTGGACGAGCTGTCCACGGCGCCGCCGTCCGTCCAGGCCGCGCTGCTCCGGCTCGTACTGGAGCGGCGGATCGGCGCCCTCCGGTTGCCGCCCGGGGTGCGGATCGTGGCCGCCGCCAACCCGAGGTCGTCGGCCGCCGACGGCTGGGAGCTGAGCCCGCCCCTGGCCAACCGGTTCGTCCACCTGCAGTGGGTCCATGACGCGGAGGTCGTCGTCCGCGGCCTCGGCGGAACCTGGCCCCGGGCCACCCTGCCCCGACTCGACCCCGCCAAGCTGCCCGAGGCCGTGGCGTTCGCCCGGCGCGCGGTCTGCGGGTTCCTGACCGTCCGCCCCGAGCTGGTGCACCGGCTCCCCAATAGCGAGACACGGCGGGGCGGTCCGTGGCCCTCGCCCCGGAGCTGGGACATGATCCTCCGCCTGATCGCCTTCGCGACGGCGGCCGGCTCCTCACGCGATGTCCTGGCCCAACTGGTGCGGGGCACCGTGGGGGACGGCCCGGGCCTCGAACTGATGGCGAGCGTCGACCGGATGGACCTGCCGGACCCCGAGACGCTGCTCGCCGACCCCGGGGCCGCCGAGCTGCCCGACCGCGGCGACCTGCGCCAGGCGGCGCTGGACGGGGTGGTCGCCGCGGTGCGCGCGCGTCCGGACGAGGCGCGCTGGGACGCGGCCTGGGCGGTCCTGGTACGGGCGTTGGAGACCGGGGCCCCGGACCTGGTCGTCGTCCCCGCGACGACGCTCGCCTCGCTGCGGCAGGCGGACTGGACGGTTCCCGAGGCGATCGAGAAGCTCGCGGGCGTGGTCTCCCTGTCCCGGCGCGCCGACGACGCGGCGGCCCGGGCCGCCCAGGCGGCCCTGAAGCCGCAGGGCCGCCGATGACGCCGGGCACGCGCGGAAACCCCGCCGCACCCGGAACCCCCGCCGCACCCGGGACTCCCACGGCACCCAGAACCCCCGCCACGACCGCCGCCAGCGCCGCGCCGGAGACGCCCGTCCCGAACCGGGCGCCCCTCGCACTGGACCTCGACAAGCTCTACACCGCGCGGCTGCAGGCCGCCCGGGCCAGGCCGTACCTGGCGACGGCGCTGTTCGCGCTGCACACCGTGGAGTCGCGGCAGGTGCCGACGATGGCGGTCGACGCGTACTGGCGCTGCTACGTCTCCCCCGGGTTCGTGGACCGCACCCCGGTGGAGGAACTGGCCGGAGTGTGGGTGCACGAGGTGTCGCATCTGCTGCGCGACCATCACGGGCGCGGCGAGCGGGTCGCCAGGACGCGGGGTCTGACCGGCGCCGCCGAGCGGCTGCGGATGAACATCGCGGCGGACATGGAGATCAACGACGACGTGTTCGGCGACGGTCTGGTGCGCCCGGAGGGCGCCGTCCTGCCGAGCCACCTGCACCTCCCCGCGGGGGAGCTGATGGAGGACTACCTGCGCCAGTTCTGGCTCGGGCCCCGGACGGCGCACCTGGTCTGGCTGGACTGCGGCAGCGGCGCGGACGGCAGCGAGCGGGAGTGGGACCTCGGGCCGGACGGCGCGGACGGTCTGAGCGAGCAGCAGCGGGACGCCGTGCGGTTCCGGGTGGCGCAGGGCATCTCCGGGCGGCCGGGCAGCGCCCCGCAGGGGTGGCGTCGATGGGCGGAGGAGGCCTTCCATCCGCCGCAGCCGTGGCGGGAGTTGCTCGGTGCGGCGCTCCGCTCGGCGACCTCGGGCCCCGGGGCGGGAGACGACTACAGCTACGGCCGTCCGTCCCGGCGCTCGACCGGGCTGCCCGGTGTCGTGCTGCCGAGCCTGCGGCGCAGGCCGCCGCGCGTCACGGTGGTCATCGACACCTCGGGCTCGGTCAGCGACGCCGAACTGGGCAGCGCGCTTCTGGAGGTCGCCGCGATCTCCCGGACCGTGGGCGGCCGGCGCGACCTCGTCAGCGTGGTGTCGTGCGACGCGGCGGCCCGGATCGCGCACCCGCTCTGCCGCGCGGAGGGGATCCCGCTGATCGGCGGCGGGGGTACGGATCTACGGGCCGGCTTCGCCAAGGCCCTGGGCGGGCGGCCGCGCCCCGATGTGATCGTGGCGCTGACCGACGGCCAGACCCCGTGGCCCAGCGCACCGCCGCCGTGCCGGACGGTGGTGGGCCTCTTCCCCCGTGCGAAGAGGCCCCGGTACAACGAGGACAACCCCGACTACGTCCCGGACGAACCGCCCGGCTGGGCGCGCGTGGTCGTCATCGACGGGTGAGGGAAGGGGCGGCGGCGAGCCGCCGGCCGCCCTTCCCTCGGCCGCCTACTTCCCCTGGCCGTTCGGCCGGAGCGTCCAGACGACGGTCATCTCGCCCGTCACCGCGCCGTCCTCGCGGGTGATCGCGATGTGGACCGGGAACTCCGGGCGCTCGCCCGCGTCCAGTGCGGCGACGACCTCGCCGGCCGGGCGGCCCAGGGTGGCCGTGGCGGTGACGACGCCCATGGCCAGCTTCTTGTAGCCGATCTCGGCCGTCACGGCGAGCGGCACCGCGCGGTTCAGCTGGTCGCCGAAGGCGGCCAGGACGATCGCGCCGCTGGCCGACTCGGCCAGCGTGAACATCGCTCCGGCGTGCGGGCCGCCGACGTGGTTGTGGTAGTCGGCCTGGTCCGGCAGGCGGACGACGGCACGCTCGGAAGTGGTCTCAAGGAACTCGAGGTTGAGGGTCCTGGCCATGGGGACGGTGGCGGCGAGCATCTCGCCGACGGACATCTGGTCTGCGCTCATGAGCGCGATGTTACCCACCAGTAGCACAGATGGCCATCCCCGCCGTCGCGTGCCCGCGGGGGGCGGACGTAGCAGGGTTCGCGCCACACCTCTATGGTTACTGGCCATGTGGCCAGGACAGCAGCCGCCCGGGGGCGAGCAGAACCCGCAGGACCAGAGTCAGAACCCCTACCAGCAGTCGGGGTACCAGCAGCCGAACCCGTACCAACAGCCGGGCTATCAGCAGCAACAGCCGGGATACCCGCAGCAGCCGCCCACGCAGCCGGGCTTCCCGCAGCAGCCCGCGCAGCCCGGCTACCCGCAGCCCAACCCGTACCAGCAGCCGACCATGCCGCAGCACGCGGTGCCGGGCGGCCCGCAGGGCGGACCGGGCGACGGCAAGAAGAAGCAGACGACCCTGGTCGCCATCGTCGCCGCGACCGCCGTCGTCGTCGCGGCGGGCGTCACGGGCTTCCTCGTCCTCGGCAAGGACGACGAGAAGAAGACGGAGGCGGGCGGCGACCCGAAGGCCTCCTCGTCCGCTCCCGCCACCCCGTCCGGGCCCGCCACCACCTCCCCCGGCATCGACAACCCGCGTGACGACGCCGATCTGCAGCCGACGATCCCCGGCTGGAAGGTCGTCCACAACCCGAAGTACGGCACGCTCTTCGACGTCCCGCCGGAATGGGAGCTCCTGAAGCCCGGCAGCGTCACGTTCTTCGAGGACGAGAAGAAGGGTGACGGCACCCCGGTCGTCACGATGTCGGCTCCGGTGCGCTACAAGAGCAAGTGGTGCACGTTCGACACGAACAAGGACGGCTCGAAGGAGAGCTGGGGCCTGAGCAGCGCCGGCACCAAGGGCGGCCAGGGCGCCAAGAACACCGACGAGGCCGCGTTCAACGAGGCGGGCAACTGGGTGTGGGCGGGCTACGCGCAGCACATGCCCAAGGGCACCATCAAGATCACCAAGGCCGTGCCGTACACCACCACGTCGGGCCTCACCGGCAGCATGGCGACCGCCACCGCCCCGGGGATCAAGAAGCGGAACCCGTGCGAGTCGGACGGCAAGTCCCTCGCGTTCTCCTTCAAGAACTCCAAGGGCGACTTCTCGTCGTTCGTGATCTACGCGGCCGACGGGGTCAAGGACGAGCTGGCGGACGACCTGATCCAGAAGATCCTCGCGACCGTGCGCCTGGCTCCGGCGTCGTCCTGACGTAAACCGGTTTGGCAGGAGGCGGCGGCGACGGGGATAGTCCCGGAGTGAGAAAAGCCGCCGCCTCCCCGCGCACCCCGCTCTCCGCCCGCCGCCCCGAGTGGGCGGGCCGGAACTACGTCCTGCTGACCGCCGCCGCGATCGTCACCAACCTCGGCACCCACGGCGCCCTGATCGCGGCGGCGTTCGCGGTCATCCAGACCGGCGGGGACGGCGGCGACGTGGGCCTTGTCGCGGCGGCCCGCACCCTCCCGCTCGTCCTCTTCCTGCTCATCGGCGGCGCCGTGGCCGACCGGATACCCCGGCACCGGGTCATGGTGGCCGCCAACGCGCTGAACTGCGTCTCGCAGGCCGCCTTCGCCGTCCTCGTCCTCGCGGGCGACCCGCAACTGTGGCAGATGATGCTGCTCACCGCGCTCTGCGGAACGGGCCAGGCCTTCTTCAGCCCGGCCGCCGAGGGCATGCTGATGTCCAGCGTCAGCGGGGAGCAGGCCGGCCGCGCCTTCGCCCTCTTCCGGATGGCCATGCACGGCGCCGGCATCGGCGGGGCCGCGCTCGGCGGCGCGATGATCGCCGCCGTCGGCCCCGGCTGGGTCCTCGCCATCGATGCCGCCGCTTTCGCCGTCGCCGGCGCGTTCCGCGCCTTCCTGGACGTCAGCCACATCGCCGAGCGCAAGCCGGGCGGCGGGCTGCTCGCCGATCTGCGCGAGGGCTGGCAGGAGGTCGTCGGCCGCCCCTGGCTCTGGTCCATCGTGGCCCAGTTCTCCATCGTCGTCGCCCTCGTCGGCGCGGCCGAGTCGGTGTACGGACCGCTGGTCGCCCGGGACGAGCTCGGCGGCGCCCGGCCGTGGGGAATCGCGCTCGCCGCGTTCGGCGTGGGCACGCTGTCCGGCGCGCTCCTGATGATGCGGTGGAAGCCCCGCCGGATGCTGCTCGTCGGCACCTTGGGCGTCTTCCCCATCGCGCTTCCCTCGGCGGCGCTCGCGGTGCCGCTGGACGTCGTCGGGCTCTCGGCGGCCATGTTCGTCAGCGGAGTGGCCATCGAGGTGTTCGGCGTGGCCTGGATGACCACGCTGCACCAGGAGATCCCGGAGGAGAAGCTGTCCCGGGTCGCCGCGTACGACTGGTTCGGCTCGACGGCGATGCTCCCGCTCTCCACGGCGCTCGCGGGACCCGCGGAGAGCCTCTTCGGCCGGAGTCAGGCGCTGTGGGGTTCGGCGGCGCTGATCGTGGTCGTCACGGCACTGGTGCTGCTCGTCCCGGACGTGCGGAACCTGACGCGCCGTACGCATACGACGGAGTTCACGCGCGGCACACCCGCCCCGGCCGCCCAGGCATCCCCGGCGGAGGAAGCGGTCAGCCCACGCTGAACGCCCCGTCCGGCGGTACGGGCGAGGGCACCGCGTCCGCGTCGCCCACCGGGCGGGCGTCGCCGGTGAACCGCGCGAGGCTCTCGCCGTACTCCACGCGCGCGGGGAAGGCGTCGGCGGCCGCTCGGCGGGCCAGGAAGGCGGTGTCGATGTCCCCGTCGGAGGCGACGAGGACGGCGTTGCCGAAGCGGCGGCCGCGCAGCACGGCCGGTTCGGCGATCAGGGCGAGCCCGGTGAAGACGGCCGCGAAGGTGGCCAGTTGGGAGCGGAGGAACGCGAACGGGGACCCGTCGGCCAGGTTCGCGGCGTAGATCCCGCCCGGCCGCAGCACGCGCCGGGCCTCGCGCGCGTACTCCAGGGACGTCAGGTGCGCCGGGACCCGTGAGCCGCCGAAGACGTCGGCGACGAGGACGTCCACCGACGCGGAGGGGGCCTTCGCCAGCCAGTCGCGAGCGTCCGCCCCGTGCACGGCCACCCCGGAGCCCTCCGGCAGCGGAAGGTGCTCGGCGACGAGATCGAGCAGGGGCAGGTCGGCCTCCACGACGTCCTGGCGGGAGCCGGGGCGGGTGGCGGCGACGTAGCGGGGCAGGGTGAGCGCGCCGCCGCCGAGGTGGAGGACGGAGAGCGGCGCGGCGCCGTCGTCGGCGGCGCTGTCGAGGACGTGGGCGAGCCTGCGCGCGTACTCGAACTCGAGGTACGTGGGCTCGTCCAGGTCGACGTACGACTGCGGCGCGCCGTCGACGGTCAGCAGCCAGGCCCGCTCCCGGTCGATGTCCGGCATGAGCCGGGCGGTGCCTCCGTCGACATCACGCACGACGGGAATCTGCTCGTTGACCTCGTTCACACCCTCATTGTGCCCGTGGCCCCGGCCGGCGGTAGCGGCCGGCGGTAGGCCCGCATTCCGTGGGGTACGGAATGCGGGCCCCCCACCCCGAGCGCGGAGGCTCAGTCCACGGTCGTGACCGTCCCCGCGCCGACCGTGCGGCCGCCCTCGCGGATCGCGAAGCCGAGGCCCGGCTCCAGCGGTACGTCACGGCCCAGCTCGACGGTCATGGTGACCGTGTCGCCGGGGCGCGCGACCGCCGCCTCGCCGAGGTCGACGTCGCCGACGACGTCCGCGGTCCTGATGTAGAACTGCGGCCGGTAGCCGGTGGAGACCGGGGTGGTGCGCCCGCCCTCCGCGCCCGACAGGACGTACACCCGCGCCGTGAACCGCCGTCGCGGCACGACGCTCCCCGGCGCCGCCACGACGTGCCCGCGACGGACCCCGTCGCGTGGGACACCGCGCAGCAGCAGCGCCACGTTGTCGCCCGCCTCGGCGGACTCCATGGGCTTGCCGAAGGTCTCGACGCCGGTCACGACCGTCTCCGTCTCCGCGCCCAGGACCTCGACCCGGTCGCCGACCCGGACCGTGCCCCGCTCGATCGCGCCCGTGACGACCGTGCCGCGGCCGGTGATGGTGAGCACGTTCTCGACGGACATCAGGAACGGCGCGTCCACATAGCGCACCGGCATCGGCACGTAGGTGTCCACGGCGTCCAGGAGCGCCTCGATCGCGCCCGCCCACCGCGCGTCCCCCTCCAGGGCCTTGAGGCCGGAGACCCGGACGACGGGCACGCTGTCGCCGGGGTAGCCGTGCGAGGTCAGCAGCTCCCGCACCTCCAGCTCGACCAGGTCGGTCAGCTCGTCGTCCCCCGCGTCGGCCTTGTTGAGCGCGACGACGATGTGGTCGACGCCGACCTGCCGGGCCAGGAGCACGTGCTCGGCGGTCTGGGGCATGATCCCGTCGAGGGCCGAGACGACGAGGATCGCCCCGTCGAGCTGGGCGGCGCCGGTGACCATGTTCTTGACGTAGTCGGCGTGGCCGGGCATGTCGACATGGGCGTAGTGCCGGGTGTCGGTCTCGTACTCGACGTGCGCGATGTTGATGGTGATGCCGCGCTGGGCCTCCTCGGGCGCGCGGTCGATGCGGTCGAACGGCACGAACGTGCCGGTCCCGCGCTCGCTGAGGACCTTGGTGATGGCAGCGGTGAGGGTGGTCTTGCCGTGGTCGACGTGGCCCATGGTGCCGATGTTCAGGTGCGGCTTGGTGCGCACGTATGCCGTCTTGGGCATGGTTCGCTCGTTCCTTGAGCTCGAAGCGTGAGAGGGGACCCCGGGACCGAACCGACCCTCCCCCTACGGGGTCCGCCGGACGATCCGGGGAGGGTCAGCTTCGGACGCCGTCGAATGCGAGGACGGCGAGGAACGTGGATGCGACGACGGCAGCCTTCGGCGCGGCCGCGACTGCGGGCCGTGCTGCGAGGAAGGCGTGCCGGAACATGCCCCCGATCATCGCGGGGTGAGCGCCCCGGCGTCGAACGATTTTCCGCGGAGGGGGCGTTGAGGGCGCTTTAGGCCCTCAGAGGTGCTTGAGCGCCTCGCGCGCCGAGAGCGGGGCCAGCCGGGTCCGGTGCGCCTCGACGAAGGCGCGGACCTCGCCGGGGGCGGTCTTGGCGTACTCGCGCAGGGCCCAGCCGATGGCCTTGCGAAGGAAGAAGTCGGTGTCCGCCGCGCGGCGCAGGCAGTAGGAGAAGAGTCGGTCCGCGTCGGTGGCGTCCTTGAAGCGCAGTTGGTGCAGGAGCGCGGTCCGCGCGACCCAGAGGTCGTCGTCCTCGATCCACTCGTCCATGCGCGCGGCGAGCGCCGGATCGGCGGCGACGAGCCCGCCGACCACATGGGCGGCGAGGTGGTCGACGGTGTCCCACCAGGAGTCGGTGGTGATCAGCCGGCGGGTGACGGGCAGGAAGCCGGAGGAGCAGCGCCGGACGTGGCGCCGGAGGTAGTCGACGGCGAAGTAGTGGTACTCGCGCTCGGGCAGGGCGAAGCAGCGCAGGGCGACGGCCGCGCAGTCCGCCTCGTCGGGGCGCGGCGTGCCGTCCAGGACCGTACGGGACAGGGCGCGCCGCTCGGGGGTGCGGATGCCGAGGAAGGGGACGACGCCCTTCATGTACGCGACCATCTCCTGGGCCCGGAACGGGTCGCCCGCGGCCGGGTAGACCTCGGTGAGCCGCCCGAGCAGGGTGTCGGCGAGGGCGCTGGCGGGGACGGCGGACGGCACGGACGTCATGCGCGTCACAGTACGGCGGAAGCCGGAACGGCGGGCCTCGGGCCGGGCGGGGCGCGGGGGCACGCGGGCAGGGCGAGGCGTGGGGGCACGCGGGCCGGCGGGGCGCGGTGTGCGGCCGCACACCGTTCATCGGATGGCAGTACGGCGGATGACGGACATTACGGCGATCACATGGGTGTGTCGGTTACTCTCCCCGGATGCTCGACCCCGTCACCCGGCCGCCGGGCTCCCTCGCGCTCCGATGCTCCCGGGCCCTGCTGTCGCCCTGGTCGCGCCTCTCCCTGCTCGCCGCGCTCCTCGTCGTCGCGGCGACGACCGTCCTGCTCTACGAGCCACAGCGCCTGCTCGCCGAGGGCTGGCCGGCCCAGTCGAGCGGTGCGGGCGCGGTGCTCCTGTTCGGTCTTGCGTACGGGGTGTGCACGGCGGCGTTCGTACCGCGGCCGATCCTGAACCTGGCCGCGGGGGCGCTCTTCGGTACGCAGGTGGGGCTGGTCGCAGCGGTGGCGGGGACGGTCCTGGGCGCGGGCATCTCGTTCACCCTGGGACGGCTGCTCGGCCAGGACGCGCTGCGGCCGCTCCTCCGGGGCCGCTGGCTGACCGCGGCGGACGGGCAGTTGAGCCGGCACGGTTTCCGCTCCATGCTCGCGATCCGGCTCTTCCCGGGAGTCCCGTTCGCGGCGGCCAACTACTGCGCCGCCGTCTCCCGTATGGGGTACGCGCCGTTCCTGCTCGCGACCGGGCTCGGCTCGATCCCGAACACGGCGGCGTACGTGGTGGCGGGGAGCGAGGCCGCGTCGCCGACCTCGCCCGCGTTCCTGATCTCGACGGGCTTCATCGTCCTCTCCGGCCTCGCGGCGGCGGTCGTGGCCTGGCGCAAGCGTCACGGCCTGCGCGCCCGGGCGGCGGCCGCGAGCCGGGCGTCGACGGCCTCCGCGCCGGATCCGGTCCCCGTGCGCCCACTGGAGACGACGGGAGCCGGGGAGCCGCGCTAGTCCCCCGGGCCCCACGGATCCCGGGGTTCCGGGGCTCCGGGGTTCCGGGAGGACTCGACGCCCGTCGACGCCCCTCAGCACGCCTCAGAAGCGCCTCAGAGCGCCTCAGAGCGCCTCGACGATCATCGCGTTCGCCAGGCCGCCCGCCTCACACATCGCCTGGAGGCCATAGCGGGCCCCCCGGGCGCGCAGAGCGTGGACCAGGGTGGTGGTCAGGCGGGTGCCGCTCGCGCCGAGCGGGTGGCCCAGCGCGATCGCGCCGCCGTGGACGTTGACCTTGGCCGGATCCGCACCGGTCTCCTGCTGCCAGGTGAGCACGACACTGGCGAACGCCTCGTTGATCTCGAAGAGATCGATGTCGGCCAGGCCGAGCCCGGCCCGCCGCAGCACCTTCTCCGTCGCCGGGATCACGCCGGTCAGCATGAGCAGCGGATCGGAGCCGGTCACCGCGAAGCTGTGCAGCCGGGCGAGCGGGCGCAGCCCGAGCCGCTCCGCGGTCTCGGCGGCCATGACGAGGACGGCCGAGGCACCGTCGTTGGTCGGGCTGCTGTTGCCCGCCGTCACCGACCACTCGATCTGCGGGAAGCGCTCGGCGAAGCCGGGGTCCTCGAAGGCGGGCCGCAGCCCGGCGAGGATCTCCGGTGTGGTCGTCGGCCGTACGGACTCGTCGCGCCGGACGTCTCCGTACGGGACGACCTCGGCGTCGAAGAGCCCGGCCTCCCAGCTCCGCGCGGCCTTGGCGTGCGAGGCGGCGGCGAAGGCGTCCATGGCCTCGCGCCCGATCGACCACTTCGCGGCGATGAGCTCCGCGCTGATCCCCTGCGGGACGAGGCCCTCCGGGTACCGCTCGGCGACACCGGGTCCGAAGGGGTCGGCGCCGGGCGGCACGTTCGACCACATCGGGACCCGGCTCATCGACTCGACCCCGCAGGCGATCGCCATGTCGTACGCCCCCGAGAGCACCCCCTGCGCCGCGAAGTGCACGGCCTGCTGGGAGGAGCCGCACTGCCGGTCGACGGTGGTGGCGGGCACCGACTCGGGGAGGCCGGCGCCGAGCCAGGCGTACCGCGTGGTGTTCATGGCCTGTTCGCCGACCTGGTCGACGGTGCCGCCGATGACGTCGTCGACGAGGGCGGAGTCGATGCCGCTGCGCTCGACGAGGGCGCGCAGGGTGTGCGAGAGCAGGGCGACGGGGTGCACCTCGGACAGGGCGCCGCCCGCCTTCCCCCTGCCGATGGGCGTGCGGACCGCTTCGACGATGACGGCGTCGCGCATGATGACGGCTCCTCGATCACCTGGTGGGTTGGATTTCTGGACTAACACCTGCCAGTAACATAGCCCAGCGGGTTGGACTTTCAAACCCACCCCTGCCCGCTGCCTTAGGCTGGGGCGCATGAAGGCCGCTCCCCGCCCCTGCTCGATCGCCGACGCCCTCGCCCTCGTCGGCGAGAAGTACTCCCTGCTGGTGCTGCGCGAGATCTCCCTCGGCGTGCGCCGCTTCGACCGGATCGCCCGGAACACCGGAGCCCCGCGCGACATCCTCACCGCGCGCCTGAAGCGCCTGGTGGAGGCGGGGATCCTGGAGAAGGTGCCGTACAGCGAGCGTCCGGCGCGGTACGAGTACCGGGCCACGGCCGCCGGGCGGGAGCTGCAGCCCGTCCTCCTGACGCTGATGGCCTGGGGCGACCGCCATCTGAACACCGAGGACCGCCCCGTGGTCCTGGAACACGCGTGCGGGGAGGTGCTCAGCCCGCGCGTGGTCTGCGCCTGCTGCGGCGGCGAGGCGGACGCCGAGAGCCTCACGCACCATGTGCGCTCGGCCGGCTGGACGACGGCGGGCCCGGTGGAGCCGACGGCACCCGCGGACTCCTGAGACCCCGGCCCCTGGGGCGGGGCCTTCATCCGAGGACGGTACGCTGCGCAACGACCGGCGGTTGATCTCCGATCCGAGACGCGACCGCCTTTTCTGACGGCACGAGCACATTCGGGACGGCCCTAGCCCCATGAGTTGGTTCGAATCATTCATCCTCGGACTCGTCCAGGGGCTGACGGAGTTCCTTCCCATCTCCTCCAGCGCGCACCTCCGCCTCACCGCCGCCTTCGCCGGCTGGGAGGACCCGGGCGCGGCCTTCACGGCGATCACCCAGATCGGTACGGAGGCGGCCGTCCTCATCTACTTCCGCAAGGACATCGCGCGGATCGTCTCGGCCTGGTTCCGCTCGCTGCGGGACAAGTCGATGCGGGGCGACCACGACGCCCAGATGGGCTGGCTCGTCATCGTCGGCTCGATCCCGATCGGTGTCCTCGGCGTGACGCTGAAGGACCACATCGAGGGGCCGTTCCGCGACCTGCGGCTGATCGCCACGACGCTGATCGTGATGGGCATCGTCCTCGGCATCGCCGACCGGCTCGCCGCCCGCGACGAGGCCGGCGGCCGGCACCGTGTCGTCCGCGAGCGCAAGACGCTCAGGGACCTCGGCGTGCGGGACGGTCTCATCTACGGCGTCTGCCAGGCGATGGCTCTGATCCCGGGCGTCTCGCGCTCGGGCGCGACGATCTCCGGCGGCCTGCTCATGGGGTACACCCGCGAGGCGGCGGCGCGGTACTCCTTCCTGCTCGCCATCCCCGCCGTGCTGGCCTCGGGCCTCTTCGAGCTGAAGGACGCGACCGAGGGCGGCCATGTCTCCTGGGGCCCGACGATCTTCGCGACGCTCATCGCCTTCGCGGTCGGCTACGCCGTCATCGCGTGGTTCATGAAGTTCATCACGACCAAGAGCTTCATGCCCTTCGTGATCTACCGGATCCTGCTCGGCATCCTGCTCTTCATCCTGGTCGGCACGGACGTCCTGAGCCCCCACGCGGGCGAGTCCGCGGGCTGACCCCGCTCAGCTCCACACGCTCCACAAAGCTTCGCGCCGCCCACCGCCGGGCGATCTTCGGGTGCGCACCGCACCCTGGAACCATGGCCTGGCAAGCACCCATCGTCGTGCACCGCCCGTCCCCCGGCGGCGGGCGGCGCGTCACCGTCCGCGGACAGATCGTGGGCCTGGCGCACAACGACACCGACCTCGTCGAGTTCCTGCGCAGAGCGGGCCTCGAGGACGCCGACATGATCCTCGACGACCCCCACCTGGTGGAATGGCGCGGCGGCCGCCCCCACCGCTGGGAGGCGGCATAGAGCCGGGCATCAAAAGGTCCCCCGGCGCACGCACGGCTCTTGGCCCGCGCCTTCCGCTGCCCGACACTGAAGCGATGACGCAGCGCGTGGATCTCGCGACCGTGATGGACCGGATGGCCATCGACGACCTCGTCACCGGATACGCGGTGGCCGTGGACGACTCCGACTGGGCGGGCTACCGGGCGCTGTTCACCCGCGACGGCCGCGCCGACTACCGCGGTTCCGGCGGGGTCGAGGGGCCTGTCGCCGAGGTCGCCGACTGGCTCGCCGAGACGATGCGGCTCTTCCCGGTGCGCCAGCACCTCATCGTGAACCGGCGCGTCCGGATCCAGGACCTCGGCGGCTACCCGGGCGACAGCGCGGACGTGCGGGCCGACTACGTGAACCCGATGCGGTTCGAGTCGGGCGAGGACTTCGTCTGCGGCGGCCGCTACACCTTCTCCCTGGCCCGGACGGACGCCGGCTGGCGGCTGCGCTCGGTGGTCGTCGAGGAGAAGTGGCGCCGCTTGTAGCCCTGTCGCGCTCGTGGCGGGCACGGCCGGCGGCTGTCGTACGGCGCACACTGGAGGCGACACCTGGAGGCGACGCGGCATGCGGAATCCGTTCGGCCGTCGCGGTGGTCGCGGTACTGACGCCGCGCCGTCCACCGCGACAACGCCCCACCGGGCCCCGCACGCCCCCGCGCCGACGCCCCACCGGGGCGCGCGCGCCGTGGCCGCGGTCGTGTCCGGCGCGCTGCCCGCGCTCGCCTTCCCCGCGCCCGCCCTCTGGTGGTTCGCCTACATCGCGCTCGTCCCCTGGCTGCTGCTGCTCCGCACCGCGCCGACCGCGCGCCGCGCGGGCCTCGAGGGCTGGCTGGGCGGGGTCGGCTTCATGCTGGCCGTGCACCAGTGGCTCATGCCGAGCCTGCACGTGTTCATCCTCGTCGTCGCCGCGCTGCTCGGTCTGCTCTGGCTGCCGTGGGGCTGGCTGGTGCGGGCGATGCTGAGCGACGGGGCGTCAGGAACGCGCGCGGCGGCCGCGCTTGTCGTCGTCCCCTCGGGCTGGCTGCTCATCGAACTCGTCCGCTCCTGGGAGGGCCTGGGCGGCCCGTGGGGCCTGCTCGGCGCCAGTCAGTGGCAGGTGGCCCCGGCGTTGCGGCTCGCCTCCGTCGGCGGCGTCTGGCTGGTGTCCCTCCTGGTGGTCGCGGTCAACACCGCCGTCGCCCTCCTCGTGGTGTCGACGGCCGCCGTACGGATGACGGCGCTCGTCGGCCTCGTGGTGTGCGCCCTGGTCGTGGGCACGGTCTGGTGGGGTGTCGGCCCACCGCGCGAGCAGGGCACGGCACGGATCGCCGTCGTCCAGCCCGGGGTGTACGACGGGCCGGGCGGCGCGGAGCGGCGGTTCGCCCGTGGCGAGGAGCTCACCCGGGAACTCGCGGGCCAGGACCTCGACCTGGTCGTGTGGGGCGAGAGCAGCGTCGGCTCCGATCTCACCGCCCGCCCCGACTACGCGAAGCGGCTGACCGCCCTCTCCCGGACCGTGGACGCGCCGATCCTCGTCAACGTGGACGCCCGGCGCTCCGACCGGCCGGGCATCTTCAAGAGCAGCGTCCTGATCGGGCCCGAGGGCCCGACGGGCGACCGGTACGACAAGATGCGGCTCGTGCCGTTCGGCGAGTACATCCCCGCGCGCCCGGTCCTCGGCTGGGTGACCTCGATGGGCAAGGCGGCCGACGAAGACCGGCGGCGCGGCACGGAGCCGGTGGTGATGACGGTGCCCGCGGAGGGCGGCCGCCCTGCGCTCCGGATCGGTCCGCTGGTCTGCTTCGAGTCCGCGTTCCCCGACATGAGCCGCCGGCTCACCCGCGACGGCGCCGCGGTGCTGATCGCCCAGTCGGCGACCTCCACCTTCCAGGACAGCTGGGCGCCCGCGCAGCACGCCTCGCTCGGCGCCCTGCGCGCGGCGGAGACCGGCCGCCCGATGGTGCACGCGACGCTGACCGGCATCAGCGCCGCCTACGGCCCCGACGGGCGCCGGATCGGTACGCCGCTGGGCACCGACCGGAGCGCGGCGGCCGTCTACGACGTACCGCTCTCGCGGACGACGACCGGCTACGTCCGGTACGGGGACTGGCCGTTGTACCTCGCCCTGACCGCCCTGGCCGCGCTCTGCGCCGCCGAGGGCATGGGCGCGCTCAGGACGCCTGCGTCGACGCTTCGCGCACCACGCGCTCGCACAGCTCGTGGGTCAGGAGAGCGTCACGGGCGCTGAGCGTGCGGCCGTCCTTCACCGCGTCGAGGAAGGCGAGGACGGCCTGCTCGATGCCGCGCTGGCGAGCGACCGGCACCCAGTCGCCGCGTCGGCGGACGGTCGGCTGGCCCTTGTGGTCGACGATGTCCGCCAGGTTGAGGATCTGGCGCTTCGTGTCCTGGCCTGAGACCTCCAGGATCTCCTCGGTGGAACCGTTCCTCCGGTTCATCATGCCGATGGCGGTGAAGCCGTCGCCGGAGAGCTGGAGCACGACGTGGTGCATGAGCCCGTCGCGGATCCGGGCCCGTACGTCGATGTGCTCGACCTCGCCGGGCAGCAGGAAGCGCAGGGTGTCGACGACGTGGATGAAGTCGTCGAGGACGAGGGTGCGCGGGTCCTCGGGCAGCCCGACGCGGTTCTTCTGCATGAGGATCAGCTCGCGCGGGTGGTCGAGGCACTGCGCGTACCCGGGGGCGAGCCTGCGGTTGAAGCCGACGGCCAGGCTCACCCCGCGCGCCTCGGCGAGCTCGACGAGCGCCTCGGAGTCGGCGTACTCGTACGCGAGCGGCTTGTCGACGTACGTCGGGACCCCGGCTCGGAGGAGCCGGGTGGTGATCTCGGGGTGCACGGCGGTCGGCGCGTGCACGAAGGCGGCGTCGAGTCCGGCGGAGAGCAGCGAGTCGAGGTCCTGGTGGCGCCGGTCGGCCGGCACGTGGTGGGCCTCGGCGACCCGGTCCAGGGTCGCCCTGGTCCGTGTCTGCAGGTGGAGTTCGACCCCGGGAAGGGCGGCCAGGACCGGGAGATATGCCTTCTGCGCGATGTCGCCGAGTCCGATGCAGCCGACCTTCACGGGTTCTCCCTGACGCTTGTCCGAAGTGCTGTTCGCGCCGGTCAGCTTACGCGGGGGAGATCGTCGCGGAGCGGCGGCCGCCAGTCGGCGATGCCGTCGAAGCCGCGCAGCACGAGGCCGGGGCCGAAGCGCGAGACGGCCGTGATGAGCGCGTCCCGGGCGGCGACGGCGGGCCGGGCTGAGAGCAGGGTGAGCCGGCCGGTGCGGGCGGCCTTGCGGACGATGGCGGTGGTGCGCGGCAGCCGGTCGGCGGTGTACGCGGCCAGTGCGCGGCTGGGCTGGAGGCCGCGGCCCGCGTGGTGGGCCAGGACGACGGCGTCCTCGATGGCCTGGTTGCCGCCCTGGCCGAGGGTGGGCTGCATGGCGTGGGCCGCGTCGCCGAGCAGGGCCACGCGGCCGTGGTGGAAGGCGGGCAGGGGGTCCGGCAGGTGGTGGACGTCGTGGCGCAGGACGGCGTCGGGGGCGACGGCGGCGAGGATCTCGGGGACCGGGTGGTGCCAGTCGCCGAAGAGCCGCTGGAGTTCGGCCCGTTCGTCGTCGGGGGCGTGGGCGCCTTCGGGGGCGGCGGCCATGGCGTACGCGTACACACGGCCGTCCTTGAGGGGCTGGGTGCCCCAGAGGCGGCCGCGGCCCCAGGTCTCGTGCGGGGCGAAGGTGCGGTCGGGGGCGGGGACGACGACGCGCCACGTGGTGAATCCGGAGTAGCGCAGGCCCGGGTGGTCGGGGAACAGGCTGCGGCGGACCGCCGAGTGGATGCCGTCGGCGGCGACGACCAGTTCGGCGTGGAGGTCGCCGTGCGAGGTGCGGACGACGGCGGGCCGTTCGTCGTCGCCGGGTTCGGCGACGGAGGCGGGCGCGCCCGTCCGGACGACGCCCTCGGGAAGCGCGGCGGTGAGGATCTCGACGAGGGTCGCGCGGTGCAGCAGGACGAGCGGTCCGCCGAAGCGGTCGGCGGCGGCGCGGGCGCTGGTCCGGGCGAGCCAGCGGCCGTCGGGCGCGCGCATGCCGCCGTCGCCCTGCCAGGCGGACAGTTCGCGGACCCGGTCGCCGAGGCCGATGACGTCCAGGGCGCGCTGGGCGTTGGGCGCGAGGCCGATGCCCGCCCCGACCGGGGTCAGCGCTGCGGCGCGCTCCAGGACGGTGACGTCCCAGCCGCGCCGGCGGAGAGCGACGGCGGCCGTGAGCCCGCCGATGCCGGCTCCGATCACGACGGCACGGTGCTGTTCCATGGCTTCTCCTTCGACGGACTCCCTCGGCAACTACAGCTGTAGTGCCGCTACGGGAAGACGGTACTACAGATGTAGTCGCAACGGGGGTACGGCGGTCGATAGGTTGTCCCCATGACCGCCCGCACCCCGGAAGCCACCCATCCGGAACCCGCTGATCCGGACTCCCCCGCCCCGGCCCCCTCCCGCCCCACCCTGATCGGCGACGCAGCGCTCGACCTGCTCGTCGAACGGGGGATGCGCGGGCTGACCCACCGCGCCGTCGACGAGCGCGCGGGACTGCCGCAGGGGTCGACGTCCAACCACGCCAGGACCCGGCAGGCGCTGCTCGAAACGGCGGTCCGCAGACAGGTCGAGCGGGAGGCACACGTCCTCACCCTGGACGAGATGCCGGGGCCCGAGGACGGTCCCGACGCCCTCGTGGACGCCCTCTCCCTGGCCCTGCACCGGTACCTCACCGACCACCGCGCCCTGCTCGTCTCGCGGTACGAGCTCGCCCTGGAGGCCACCCGGCGCCCCGAGCTCCGCTCCTTCTTCGACGCGGCGGGTTCGGCGGCTTTCCACGGACCGCTGATCGCGATGATGGCGGCCGCGGGCTCGACCGCGCCGGAGCGGCACGCCCTCTCCCTGATCGCCTGGTGCGAGGGGCTGATGTTCTCCTGCGCGGCGGGGTCGTTCCACGCGGCCGTACCCAGCCGCGCGGAGCTGCGCACCGGATTCCAGGAGTTGCTGCGGGGCATGCTCGGCGGGTGAGCGCCCCCCACGCCCCCTGGCGCGGGCCCCGGCCGTGGGCCAGGATGCCCGGATGACCTCCGTCGACGACAGCGCGCGTACCGAACCGTCCACCCTCGCCGGCGAGCGCGAGATGCTGGAGGGCTGGCTCGACTACCACCGCCAGACCCTCGCCCTGAAGTGCCGTGGCCTCGACGAGACCCAGCTGCGCACCGCCTCCGCTCCCCCGTCCGACCTCACCCTGCTCGGGCTGGTCCGCCACATGGCGGACGTGGAGCGCGGCTGGTTCCGGCGGATCATGGCCGGGGAGAGCGCCGAGCGGATCTACAACACGGACGAGGACCGCGAGCGCTCGTTCCGGGTCGGCGAGGCGGAGGGATGGGAGGAGACCCACGCCACCTGGCAGCGGGAGATCGAGGCGGCTCGCGCCGCCGCGGCGGCCCATGGGCTCGACGACGTGAGCGCGGGCAAGCACCCGAGCGGCGAGGTGTTCAACCTGCGCTGGATCTACGTCCACATGATCGAGGAGTACGCCCGCCACAACGGCCACGCGGATCTGCTGCGCGAACGCATCGACGGGGCGACGGGCGAGTGAGGGGCGGCGCCGTCCGCACCCTGCCGGGCGACTGGACCTGGGGCGGGCGGGGCTGGCTGGGCGAGGCGCGCTATCGGTCCCGCTCCCGCAGCCGTGCCTCCAGGCGCTCGATCGCGGCCCTGACCCCGTCGCCGTAACCGTCGTCGTCCAGGGCATCCGAGGCGGCACGGGCCCGGTCGAGGTGGATCCGGGCCGCGTCGGGCCTCTGGAGCTTCAGATAGTCGGCGGCCAGGTTGAGGTGGAGCGAGGGGTACAGGGCCCTGAGCGCGACGGCCGCGTCGTGGGCGGCCGGCCGCTCCTCGGTCAGCTCCTCGGCCGCGAGGAGGGCCCGCAGGTCCCAGGCCAGCTCGGCGTCGGGGTCGTCCTGCGCGTCGGCCATGTAGTGCGCGAGCGTGCAGCGCTGCAGGGGATCACCGTCCGGGCCGATCTGCGCCCACAGCGCGCCGAACCGGTTGCGCGCCTCCTCGCGGTCCCCGCCGTGGAGCAGCATCGTCGCCTGCCCGATCCGGGTCAGGACGCCGTCGTCCGCCACCTGCTGCTGCTCGGTCACTGCGGGCCTCCACGCGCTCACCGTCCGGGGGCTCCGACGCTAACCGCCGAGGCCCCCGATCCGGCACAGGCTCGGGTGGCTGCCCGCCGGACGGCTCAGCCGAGGTTCGGGACGCGCCAGTCGATCGGCTCGTGGCCCTGGGCGGCGATCGCCGCGTCGATCTGCGTGAAGGGGCGGGACCCGAAGAACTTCTTCGCCGACAGCGGGGAGGGGTGCGCGCCCTTGACGACGACGTGCCGCTCCTCGTCGATCAGCGGGAGCTTCTTCTGCGCGTAGTTGCCCCAGAGCACGAAGACCGCCGGGTCCGGCCGCGAGGCCACGGCACGGATCACGGCGTCGGTGAACTTCTCCCAGCCCTGGCCCTTGTGCGAGTTCGCCTCGCCGGCCCGGACGGTGAGGACCGCGTTGAGCAGCAGCACGCCCTGCTCGGCCCACGGCATCAGATAGCCGTTGTCCGGCACGGGGTGGCCCAGCTCCTCCTGCATCTCCTTGTAGATGTTCCGCAGGGAGGGCGGGGTCTTGACGCCGGGCCGGACGGAGAAGCAGAGGCCGTGCCCCTGCCCCTCGCCGTGGTACGGGTCCTGACCGAGGATCAGGACCTTCACCTTGTCGTAGGGCGTCGCCGCGAGTGCGGCGAAGACCTCCTCGCGCGGCGGGTAGACCGGCCCGTTGGCCCGCTCCTCCTCGACGAACTCGGTCAGCTGCTTGAAGTACGGCTTCTGCAGCTCGTCCCCGAGGACGCCGCGCCAGGACGCGGGCAGCATGTCGGTGTCGGTCACGTCAACAACCTCCGGTAGGCGATCTCTTCTACGCCTCAGAACCTACCGGGGGCCACTGACAACGCCGCCGCTCGGGCCGACCGCGACCGCCGGCCGAGCGGCTACGGGCTGCCGCCTACCAGCTGGCCCTGCGGCTGAGCTCCCACATCTGCATGACGGTCTGCGGGTCGAGCGCGCGCTCGGCGCCGCCGATGTCCTCGCTCGCCGCGATGTAGAGCTTGCCCTGCCACAGCGGGAGCAGCCGGACGTCCTCGACCATGATCTCCTGGGCCTTGCGGAACTGGGCCACGGCCGCACCGCGGTCGGTCTCGCGCCGCGACTTCGGCAGGATCTCGTCGGTGATCTCGGGGCTCACGTACGGCGTCCCGAGGGCGTTCTGCTTGCCGACGAACGGGGAGATGAAGTTGTCCGCGTCCGGGAAGTCGGGGAACCAGCCTCGCCCGAAGATCGGGTACTGGCCCTTCTGGTAGTCGGCGGCGAACTCCTTCCACGGCTTGCTCTTCAGAGTCACCTGGAAGAGCCCCGAGGAGTCCAGCTGCCGCTTGAGCTCGGCGAACTCCAGCGCGGTGCCGGAGCCGTACCGGTCGGTGGTGAACCAGAACGTGAGGTCGACGGGCTTCTTGATCCCGGCGTCGCGCAGGATGTCCCGCGCCTTGGAGACGCTCGGCTCGCCGAAGCGGTCGAAGAACTCGGTCGTGTGGCCGACGATGCCCTTCGGGACCATGGAGTACAGCGGCTCGGCCGTCCCCTTGTACGCCTTGGCGACGAGCTCCTCGCGGTCGACGAGCTGGGCGATCGCCCGGCGGACGGGCTCCTTGGCGACGGTGGTGTCCTGGGCGTTGAAGACGAGGTAGCGGATGTCGGCGCCGGTCGACTCGATCAGCTGGAGGTGCTCGTTGGCGTCGCTGGCGTCCTGGAGGTCGACGACCTCCTCGGCGGTGAGACCGCGGTAGGTGGCGTCGATCTCCTTCTTCTTCAACGCCTGGACCATCGGCTCGGACTCCTTGAAGTACCGGATGGTCACGCCGGCGTTCTTCCGGTCCGCGAACCCCTTGTAGGTGGGGTTCTTGGTCAGCTCGGCCGACTCGCCCTCGGTGTACTCGTCGAGGACGTACGGACCGGAGCCCATGAGCTTGCCGTCCTCGCGGAGCTTGTCCGCCGGGTACTCGGCCGGGTCGACCAGCGACATGGCGGGGGTCGCCAGGATGAAGGGGAAGGTCGCGTCGGGCTTGTTCAGCTTGAAGACGACCGTGCGGTCGTTGACCGTCTCGATCGTGTCGAGCGAGGCCAGCATCCCGTTCGGGCCGCCGTCGGCGTCGATCTTCCGGATGCGCTCGATCGAATGCTGCACGGCCTTGGCGTCGAGCGGGTTGCCGTTCGAGAACTTCAGCCCGTCCTCGAGCGTGCACTCGAAGATCCGGCTGGAGGTGTCGGTGAATTTGCAGTCGGCCGCGTCGGACTGCGGGGACGTACTTCCCGTCGGGAAACTCACCAGCGTCTGGAAGACATTACGGAACAGCTCCCAGGAATTGTCCCAAGAGGCCGCCGGGTCGAGCGTGGTGGGAGAACTCGTCGTGCCGACCACGATTCTCTGGTCCGCCGCGGACTCATTGTCCGAAAACAGGCCGCATCCGGACACCAGGGATATGGACGCAAGGGCTGCAGCGACCTGCAGACTGGTCCGGTTGAACACGTGCGCACGCTCCTCGTTCAGCCTTGGGTCGGCCGACCATACCGCAGTGCCCCGCCAGATCAATGTTCGACCCTGACGGGGCACTTGAGGCATTCAACGATTAACCGGGGTCAAACCGGTCAGAAATTCAAGCGAGTGTCCGGATAGCGGTCACCCGACACCGGCGTTGAGGAAAATCCCACCGTCGACCACCAGAGTCTGGCCCGTGATCCAGTCCGACTGGTCGGAGGTGAGGAACGCCGCGGCGCCGCCGATGTCCTCCGGGACGCCCAGCCGGCCGAGCGGGTAGGCGGCGGCCGCCTCCGCCTCCCGGCCCTCGTAGAGAGCCTGCGCGAACTTGGTCTTCACCACCGCCGGGGCGATCGCGTTGACCCGGACGACTGGCGCGAACTCGTGCGCGAGCTGAAGGGTCAGATTGACCATCGCCGCCTTGCTCATGCCGTACGCGCCGATGAAGGGCGAGGGGGAGATGCCGGCGACCGACGCGATGTTCACGATCGCCCCGCCGTGCTCCTTCTGCCAGGCGTGCCAGGTCTTCTGGGCGAATCCGAGCGCGGAGATCACATTCGTCTCGTAGACCTTGCGGGCCACGTTCAGATCGAGATCGGCCATCGGTCCGAACACCGGGTTCGTCCCGGCGTTGTTCACCAGGAAGTCGACCCGCCCGAAGGCCTCCATGGTCGCCGCGACGGCAGCGGCCTGGTGGGCCTCGTCGTGGGCCTTTCCGGGTACGGCGATCACCCGGTCGGAGCCGAGCTGCTCGACGGCCTCCTTGAGGGCCTCCTCGCCGCGGCCGGTGATGCAGACCCGGTCGCCGCGGGCCACGAGGGCCTCGGCGACGCCGTAGCCGATGCCCCGGCTCGCGCCGGTGACGAGGGCGACCTTGCCGGACAGCTCGGGCAGTTCCTTGCTGCTCATGTACGTCTCCTCTTCCCGCGCGGGCGTCAGTTGAGCGGGCCGCCGGCCACGTACATGACCTGGCCGGAGACGAAGCCGGCGTCGTCGCCCGCGAAGAAGGCGATGGCGTTGGCGACGTCCTCGGGCCGGCCGACCCGCTGCACCGGGATCATGGAGGCGGCCGCGGCCTGGAAGTCCTCGAAGCCCATGCCGACGCGCTCGGCGGTCTGCGCGGTCATCTCGGTGACGATGAAGCCCGGGGCGACGGCGTTGGCCGTGATGCCGAACTTGCCCAGCTCCTTGGCGAGGGTCTTGGTGAAGCCCTGGAGACCGGCCTTGACCGCCGCGTAGTTCGCCTGGCCACGGTTGCCGAGCGCGGAGGACGAGGAGAGCGAGACGATCCGGCCGAAGCCCGCGTCCACCATGTGCTTCTGGCAGGCCTTGGCCATCAGGAAGGCGCCCTTGAGGTGGACGTTCATGACCATGTCCCAGTCGGACTCGGACATCTTGAAGAGCAGGTTGTCGCGGAGCACGCCCGCGTTGTTGACGAGGATAGTCGGCGCGCCGAGCTCCGCGGCCACGCGGGCGACGGCGGCCTCGACCTGCGCGCTGTCGGAGACGTCGCAGCCGACGGCGATGGCGGTGCCACCGGCGGCGGTGATCTTCTCGACGGTGTCCTTGCAGGCCGCCTCGTCGAGGTCGAGTACGGCGACGGCGCGGCCCTCGGCGGCCAGCCGTACGGCGGTCGCCGCTCCAATGCCCCGCGCCGCGCCGGTGACGACGGCTACGCGCTGCTCGGTGGTCGACATGCTGATTCTCCTCGCCCTTGGATCATCCACGGTGGCGGCCGCAGGGTGCGTCCCTGCCGCACATGAGCGACCGCTTAGTACCTTCGCAGACGAGACGCTAGAAGCCCTGGCACCCGGTGTCAACGGCCCACCGGGTGCACCGCCTCACTCAGCGCACCAGCAGGGCGAGCAGCCGGTCGACCTCACCCTCGGGATCGGCCGTGAGACCGGTGTGCACCGGCCCCGGCTGGACGACCGTGGACCGGGGCGCGATGAGCCACCGGAAGCGCCGTCCCGCGTCGTCACCGGACGCCTGGCCCGCGTCGTCACCCCCGAGGCAGACGCCCTCGACGGCGTGCAGGGCGGCCCGTACGCCGACGACGTCGGCACCGGGGTCGAGCGCGCGGAGCTTGCCCTCGTCGAGGTGCGTCCTGGCGGCGACGAAGGACTTGGCGCGGCAGTAGACCACCACTCCGGCGTTGAAACACTCACCGCGCTCGACGCGGGGCACGACGCGCAGCAGCGCGTACTCGAAGACATCGCGGTCGGTCACGTGGTGCGGTCCTTCTGGGTGGAGTGCCGGGGGGCGAGGCGCTCGGCGAGCCAGCCGGGCGGCTGCGCCGGCCCGCGCTCGACGCGCGGGCCGAGGGTGATGCGCTCGTGGATGGTCGCGGCGCGCGGCAGCAGCGCCTCCACATAGGCCTGCCGCAGCGCGTCGGTCGTGTCGAAGCCGGGCTCGTCGACGAGCCACTCGTCGGGCACGTCGGCGGCGACCTCCTCCAGGAGCTCCCGCGTGACCAGCGGCGCCAGCTCGGCAGCGGCGGCGGCGACGTCCGGCGAGAACGGCGCGAGGGCATGGTCGGAGGCGTCGTACGGCTTCGCGGCGGAGGTCGGGGCACCGGGCCAGTTGTGGTGCCAGATCATGGTGGCGCCGTGGTCGATCAGCCAGAGGTCGCCGTGCCAGACGAGCATGTTCGGATTGCGCCAGGACCGGTCGACGTTGTTGATGACGGCGTCGAACCAGACGACCTTGCCGGCCTCCTTCGGATCCACTTCGTAGGCCAGCGGATCGAACCCGAGGGACCCGGGCAGGTAGTCCATCCCGAGGTTGAGCCCCCCGCTCGCCTTGAGCAGCTCCTGCACCTCCTGATCGGGCTCGGAGAGCCCGATCACGGGGTCGAGCTGGATCCCGACCAACTCGGGCACCCGCAGCCCGAGCCGCCGCGCGAGCTGCCCGCAGACGACCTCGGCGACCAGCGTCTTCCGCCCCTGCCCGGCACCGGTGAACTTCATGACGTACGTACCGAGGTCGTCGGCCTCGACGATCCCGGGGAGCGATCCACCCTCACGCAGCGGCGTGACGTACCGGGTCGCTACGACCTCTTCCAACACTTTCCCAGGCCACCCATCTCTTCCGGGGAGTCTCGGCCGGCGAGCCGGTCTCTCCGCCCCCGCGGTAGACCGTCGATGGTGCTGGGCCCTTGCTGCCGGCCTTCGGCATAAAACACACATGGTAACCGAGGGTGATCTCCCTGGTTTCGGCAGAACCGCTACCGATCTCCTTGTCCGCGCCGCTGTCCGTCCCTGAAATAGGCGATCAGGTGCGGGTCCAACGGCGGCACCTCGTACGCCGCGCCGTCCTCGCGCAGCGAGCGCGTCGCCATGACCCCGGCGGCCACGCTCATCCGGGCGGCGACCGGCGAGGTGTCCGTGGCGCCGCCCTGGCGGGCGAAGCGGCAGAACTCCTCGATGATCCGCGCGTCGGCACCGCCGTGGCCGCCTTCCGCGTCCGGCACCTTGTGGACCGCGTCGGCGTCGGGCCGGTAGTCGCTCGGACCGGTGTTCCAGACACGGACCTCGTCACCCGGCCGGTCGCCGAAGTTCTCCAACCGGCCCTCGGTGCCGATGACCGTGTAGTTGCGCCAGTAGTCGGGGCTGAAGTGGCACTGCTGGTAGGCGGCGACCACCCCGTTGTCCAGGCGCATGTTCATCACCGAGACGTCCTCGACGTCCACGATGTGATGCAGGTCCGTGCGTGCGCCCGGCGGCCAGTCGAAGGAGCGCAGCCAGCCTTCCGGCCGTGGTGTGCCTGCCTCACGACGCGGCAGGTCGCCGTAGACCATCAGGTCTCCGAGGGCGTTGACGCGCTGCGTGTATCCGCCGGCCAGCCAGTGGATCACGTCGATGTCGTGGGCCGCCTTCTGCAGCAACAGCCCCGTCGTACGGCGGCGGTCGGCGTGCCAGTCCTTGAAGTAGTAGTCACCGCCGTACGAGACGAAGTGCCGTACCCAGACGGTCTTCGGCTCACCGATGTCGCCGCGGGCGATGATGTCGCGCATCAGGCGCACGACGCCCATGTGCCGCATGTTGTGACCGACGTAGAGACGGCTGCCGGTCTCGTACGCGGTGCGCAGAATCGTGTCGCACTGCTCGACGGTGATCCCGAGGGGTTTCTCCACGTACACCGCCTTGCCCGCCTCCAGAGCGGCGCAGGCGACAGCCTCGTGGGTGTCGTCGGGAGTGGCGACGACCACGGCGTCGAGGGTGGCGTCGTCGAGCAGCGCCTTGTGGTCTTCGAACACCTTCGCGTCGGGAAAGCGCTCGGGAACCCTCGCCCGCACCCCTGGGTCGAGGTCGGCGACCGCGGCGACGACCGAGCCTCGGCCCGGACGATGGGCGGACTTGGCGAGATTGCCGCGAAGGCCGAGGCCGATGACGCCTATGCGCAGGTCGTCGGTCACTTGGCACCGCCCTGGGCGATGGCCTTCTCGTACTCGCGGCGGATCGCGTTGCCCGCGGAGCGCTGCCACTTGGGCAGGATCTCCTTCTCGAAGGAGGAGAGGGGCTTGCGCCCGGCGACGATGTCCCCGAGAGCGGTGTAGAAGTCGCCGGACGCCGAGGCGCCCTTGTTGGCGTCGGTGTCGGAGAAGTAGCCCGTGGTCGGGTTGGTGCGGGCGATCTTCATCAGCTCCGTCTCCGTCCGGTGGATGTCACGGGTGGTATCGGGCTTGCCGGGCAGGTAGAGCGTCTGGGGTGCGTTGCCGAAGAAGGTGATGGCCTGTCGGGTGGTGAGGACTTCGGCGTTGCCCTTGGTGTTCAGGGTGACGTCGCCGTCCTTGGACCGGCTGTGGTGGGTGCCTTCCATGCCGTAGTCGAGGAAGAGCCGCTCCTCGCTGCCGAACGGTGCGCAGAGGTAGTCCATGACCTGCAGCAGCGTCTCGATGCGCGCCTTGCTCACCGTGTTGTTGATGGCGGTGAAGCCGACCGAGCCGTAGCCGAAGCTGTAGCTCGGAGTGCTGCCCTTCTCCGCGGCGAAGGGGACGATGACCTTCGCCGGCCAGTCGTACATCGCACTGTCGTTGAGGAAGCCGGGGAAGGACTGGACGTGCGCGCCGAGGAATCCGCCCTCCAGCTTCTCCAGCGTGGTGGCGAGGTTGGGGTCGGGCCAGAAGAGTTTCGCCTCCTGGCACTTGAGGGCGAACTCGACACCCGCGAAGAACTCGTCCGTCTCGAACGTGTGGGTGAGCTTGCCGCCGTCGAGTCGCCACCGGTTGGGCGCTCCGTACCAGAGGGCGAACTGCATGATGTGGTTGACGTAGGCGGGCTCGAGCACGTACTTCTTGCGCTTGACGTCGAGGAGTTCCTTGCCCTTGTCGAGAAACTCCTGGGCGCCGGCGAAACTCACTCCGCCCACCGGCTTCCAGAACTCCTCGTTGGCCACGTAGACCTGGCCCATCCGGCCGTACGGGACGGCCACCCCCCAGATCTTGCCGTTGAAGACAGCGGTCTTCCACGCGAAGTCGGGGATGTTGGCGAGGTTCGGGTACTTCTTGACTGCGTCACCGGAGAGGTACGGCGTCAGGTCGTGGAACTTCGCCTGCAGCAGCGCCGGAACGTTCTTGAGGCCCTGGTTCGGCGGAAACCACATCAGGTCGTGCATGTCGCCGCCGGCGACGGTCGCGTTGAACTTCGCCCGGTAGACGTCCTCGGCACCGAGGCCGTTGACGATCGTCATGCGCAGTTCGGATCCGAGCCGCCGGTTGAGCTCCTGCCAGTAGGCGTTGCGGTTCATGGCCGGAGCCGCGGTGGTGAAGGTCTCCGTCAGAGCGGTGATCGGCTCCCCGTCTCCCGGCACCCCGGACACACTGCGGGCGGGGTCCTTGGGGTAGCGCAGGTACGCCGCGTCCAGGCCGTCGCCATTGCCCGGGAGGTCAGGCGCGGCCACACGCGCCGCCACGTAGGCCGGCAGCTTCAGCTTCGCCGAAGCCTCCGCGCCGGCGCCCTGGGACGGCGCGGTCCCGGTGCTGCAGGCGGCGAGGGCACCGCCACCCGCGACGGTGAGACCGGCGGCACCGGCCGCGCCGAGGAACCCACGGCGGTTCAGGTTTCTGGAGGACATGGCTCTCCTTGAAGGGTGCGGGGTTGAAGGATGGGGGACGTCGGAGGGCGAGGTCCCCGTCGGTCGAAGGGCTCAGGCCTTGATCGCTCCGGTGAGGACGCCCTGGGTGAAGTACTTCTGCAGGAACGGATAGACGGCGACGATCGGCAGAACGGCCAGGATGAGCACGGCCATCGACAGCGAGGTGCCGGCCGGGAGCACGCTGACGCCCATCGCCTTGGCGTTGAAGGTGTCGCCCTGGAGGACGTACGAACGAAGGACGACCTGGAGCGGCAGCTTGTCCGGGTCGTTGATGTAGAGCATCGCGTTGAAGAAGCTGTTCCAGTAGGCGACCGCGTAGAACATGCCGACCACGGCGATCACCGCTTTGGACAGCGGGAGCACGATCTTCAGCAGCACCTTCAGGTCGCCGGCCCCGTCGAGGCGTGCCGCCTCGTGGAGTTCCTCGGGGATGCCCTGGAAGAAGGCACGGACGACGATGACGTTGAAGGCGTTCAGCATGATGGGCACGACCATCGCGCCGTAGGTGTCGAGCAGTCCGAGCGCCTGTGCCACCAGGTAGTTGGGGATGATGCCCGGGGTGAACAGGAACGTACCGACCACGATGAGGAGCAGTGGCTTGCCCGCGAGGGTCCCCGGCCGGGAGAGGCCGTAGGCGAGGCAGACGGTACACAGGAGGCTCAGCGCGGTGCCGACGAGGGTGATGCCGACGCTGACGAGCGCAGCACGGGTCACCACGCCACCGGACAGCACCACCCGGTAGGCCTCCAGGGTCGGTTCGGTGGGGAACAGCACGTACCCGCCGTTCGCCGCGAGTTCGGCCTTGGTGGCCAGGCTGGTACCGACAGCGAGCAGGAAGGGGTAGCCGACCGCGACGGTCATCGCGACCATGACCAGCAGTTTGAGGCCCTGTCCCGCCCGGCTGGGCCGCTCCATCCAGGCGGGGCGCTCGGCCGGGCGTGGCCCGCGCCGCGCCGCGCCGAGACGCGTCGAAAGCGACAGCTTGCTCATCGGTAGACCCCCTGCTCCCCGAGACGGTGAGCGAGTTTGTTCGCCAGGACGATCAGGACGAATCCGATGACGCCCTTCATCAGCCCGGCGGCGGTGGACATGCCCCAGTCCCCGTCGACGACACCGTGGAAGTAGACGTAGGTGTCGAGCACCTCCGCGGCCTCGGCACCGACGGCGTCCCGCTGGAGCAGCATCTGCTCGAAGCCGACGGAGAGGATGTCGCCGAGCCGGAGGATCAGCAGCATGATCATGACCGGCCTGATGCCGGGCAGGGTGATGTGCCACATGCGCCGCAGCCGGCCGGCGCCGTCCATGGCCGCTGATTCGTAGAGCGAGTTGTCGATGGACGCCATGGCGGCGAGGAAGATGATCGCGCCCCAGCCTGCGTCCTTCCAGACGGCCTGGGAGGTGAGCAGCAGGATGAACGTGTCCGGGTTGTTCATGATGTTGCCGACGGGGATGCCGTTGTCGTTGAGCAGGCTCGTCACCGTGCCCGCGCCCCCGAAGACCTGCTGGAACATGCCCACGACCACGACCCAGGAAAGGAAGTGGGGCAGATAGACCACGGTCTGCATCAGCCTGCGAACCCTGGTACTGAGCAAGGAGTTGAGAAAGAGCGCGAGAGCGATCGGCGCCGGGAAGTAGAGGAACAGCTGGACGACGCTGATCTCCAGGGTGTTCCACACGGCGGACCAGAACTCGGGCTGCTCCATCAGCGCGGCGAAGTTGGCCCAGCCGACGAACGGGCTCTGCTGGAAACCCAGATACGTCTGGTAGTCCTGGAAGGCGATGACGTTGCCGGCCAGCGGCAGGTAGAAGAAGACCGCGAAATAGAGGATGCCGGGCACGCACAGAAGGAGAAGCATCCGGTCTCGTCTGAAGCGGTCCCGGAAGCCGCGTCGAACTCCGGTCTCGCGGCCCGCCTTTCCGGCCTCGGAACGCGAACGTGCGCGACGCCGGTCGCGCGGCGGAGCTGGTCGAGGCGTGTCCGGACGGGGCGAAGCGGGTGCGGTGGCCGACACATGCACCTCCTGGGACGGGGAAGCGGGGGGAACGTCGACACATGCCCGGACGGTCGCGGTGCGCCGGGGCACACAGTGACGTCGGGGGCACACGGTGACGCCGGGGTCCCGACAGACCCGGATTCGGGTCGGTGCCGCCGGGGCTCCGTGCGAATGGGCAGGAGTCAACAGGTCCGGTCGGGCACGGTCAAGATGTTTATTCAAATCATTTTGCTAACAGGCGCGCGACGCCTCCCCGGCTCTCCGCACGGGCGGCGACCCCTTCACCTCCGCACCGACCGCCGCATCCCCAGGTGACGCGGTGCAGGCGGCCTCCACCCCGACAGCAGAGGCAAGCAGCGACGAAAACCGAAGGTCCCGCCTTTCCCTGCGAACTTTCGTAAGTAGGATGCGAGCCATGAACCAGCACGGCGGTGACGCCTCCCTGTTGCGGCGGTTGAACTCCGCCGCCGTACTGCGCGTCCTGCGGCACCGCGAGACGGCCGCGACCCTGACCGAGCTGGCCCACCAGGTGCAGGTCTCGAGGCCCACGGTCGAGACGATCATGGAAGAGCTGCTGGAGCAGGGCTGGGCCGAGGAATGCGGGCAGGAGCGCGGGCTGCGCGGGAGACCCGCCAAGCGCTACCGGTTCCGCGCGTCGGCCGGGCGCGTCCTCGGGCTGAGCGTGGGCGCCTACCGGTTGCAGGCAGTGGGTGTCGACCTCAGCGGGCAGGTCACGCAGTCCCGCAAGGCCGCGATCTTCCCCGACATGACCGTGGACGAGCGCCTCGACTCGATCGCGCGCTTCGTCGACGACTGCGCGGAGGAACTCGGCCAACGCCCCATGGCCGTGGGGGTGGGGACCACCGGGGTGGTCGACGGTTCCGGGCGGGTGGTGAAGAGCTCGGTCCTGCCGGGGTGGACGGGCCTCGCGCTGCAGGACGAGTTGTCGGACCGGATCTCGGCCCCCGTGGTGGTCGAGAACGACGTCCGGCTGGCCGTCCTGGCCGAGCGGTGGCGCGGCGCGGCCGTCGACCGGAAGGACGTGCTCTACCTCTTCGCCGGCAACCGGATGTCGCTCGGCATGCTCGTGGGCGGCAAACCGTACCGCGGAGCCCACTCGGCCTCGGGCGAGATCGCCGAACAGGCCACCGGCCTGTGGCAGGTCTTCGGCCCCGTCATGGACTTCGCGATGACGGTCGAACCGGGAGAGCTGCGCTCGCCGGCGCAGGCCGCGGAGTTCGCCTTCGGCAAGGCCGTCACGGGCGACCCGCGAGCCTCGGAGGCCGTGACCGCGCTCGCGGTCGGACTGGCGGAGGGCCTGGTGACGGTGGTGGGCCCCTTCGACCCGGAGATGGTGATCATCGGCGGCTCGCTCGCGAGCGGCGGCGCGCTGCTCGTGGAGCCGATCCAGGAACACCTGAACCGAACCTGCCTGTACCCGCCCGAGGTCGTGGCGTCCGGCCTGGGCAACGACTCGGTCGCCATCGGAGCGGCGCGGCTGGCCCTCGAGCACACGGAATCCGACATCGCCATGGTCCCGGAGCCGGACACCAAGCAGACATAGCGGTCAGTCCCCCCGCCGAGGAGTCCGAAGCACGGTGTTCGGACACCAATAAACATGACGGCTTTCATAAAGTGCGCCACTCTCGCCCGCCGCAGGGACCAGCACGCGCCGAGCGAGCCCCGTAGCGGCAGGTTCGCGGCCCCCTGTGTCCCGGCGGGGAGACGGCCTCAAGACCCGCCGTTCCCCTCGCTATGAGAGGTTCAGGCGCCGGCTTCCCATCTCATCAGGTTCTGGAACAGCTCGGCCTGCTCGATCGCGTCGTCCAGGGCATTGTGGGTGTGGGGCCGCGAGGACAGCAGGTCGCGCGGCATCGACCGCTTCGTCGCCCGGTGGAGCGGTACCGACGCCTTGGCGGCGTACAGCGTCTTCACGTCCAGGCAGCGGGAGTGCCCGAAGGGCGAGCCGGCCTCCGCGAAGCTCATGAAGTACCAGTACATCCACATCCAGTCGTAGCCCAGCGGATACGCGACGAACACGGGAACGGCGCCCAACTCCTCGGCCGCCCCCGCCAGCCAGCCGGCCGCGGCGTTCATCGCCTCCGCGGGTTCCCGCCCCTCCCGGCCCAACCGCTCGCGATCCAGCCCGCTGACCGCCAGGGCCTCGGGGTCGTAGCGGTCACTGATCGGCTTGAGCTCGGCGTAGAACGTCCGCTCGGCCGGGTCGTGCGCCGTGAACGCCGTCCCGTCGTGCACCCCCGCGACCGCGAGCCCGAAACTCGACATCGAGAACGGCCCGGGCACGGGCCCGTCGGCCTCGACATCGGCCGACACATAGAACTCGGCTTTCGCCATCGTCACTTCTCCGCGTTCCCGAGGTCTACGAGGGGGACTGGGCGCTGATGGTCATTCCAGCGCGCGCGGCCGCGTCGAGAATGCTGCGCCGCAGCTCCGCCACTTCCGCGTCGGGCAACGGGTCCCGCTCGTAGGTAAGGGAAACCGTCCAGTCGTCATCCGCGTAGCGCCAGAGCGTCAGCCTCACCCGCCCTTCCTCCTTGGAGCGCAGCTCGCGCCTCCCGAACTCCTCGTCCCACTCATCGCTGAGGCGTCCACGCCGCGCCAACCCCACCTCCTCCCGGAAGGCGGAGAGCCGGTCGCCGAGCTCTCCCTTCATTCGGATCTGCAGCTGCTCATTCATCTACGTCGCCTTTCGGACGGTTGATGATCCAGTCGGTTTCACGGAAATGTGTGGAGATTCCCTTACCCACATCGGTCCTGTCCGGAGGGCCTTCCGACGAGAAGAGGGCCGGAGCCACTTCGCGCCCGGTCTCCTGCTCCCAACGATCCTTCCACTCAGCCAGAGCCGGGAACGTCTGCTCCACGGTCTTCTTGTCCACGAAGTCATACTTCGGATGGATGACAGTGGCCCGTCGTTGGTCAGGGTCCGTGGCCTCCCACGTCTCCGTAGCCCTGTCGACCATCTCGCTCGAGGAAAGCTGAACATCGTAGTCGCTGGGCGGTTCCGACCCGCCTTCCCCGTCATCCACACCCAGCCGATGCTTGGCGTCGAAGGGCACCCGGGCAGGCCGATCGGATTCCGGACGGTCGCCCATCCAATCGGCAAGCCTGGACTGTGCCTCAGGCTGGTCGCTCAGGTCCTGCTCAGTGGGAAAGTCCTTGTGGGAACCGGAGAAGAACTGCGCCGAGGAGCCCTGCAGGCGGATATCGACCTGCTCCGGGTCGATTCCGTCCTCCGCGAGAGCCTCGTTCAGGCTGGACTTGAATTCCGTGTACTGCTCCGGGCTCATGCCCAACGGAGCTTCGAACCGCTGCCAGGCCTCCACCTGTTCTTCGTCCAGGCCCAGGTACTCCAGATCCTCGGCTCGAATCTCGTAGCCGGTGTCGTCACACGGCCGGCCCCTCACGCGGTCGCCCGATTCGAGTTCCTCGACGGGAACACGCCCGGACTCATCGATCATTCCGTCGGCCTGCGCGGCTCGTTTCCTGGCATCAACCGCATCGGCGACATCCGCAGTATTCGTGGCATCAGTCGCCTCGGGGCTTTCCTCGTTCTCGATGGCGCCGGTCAAAGACTCCGCCGGATCCTCGGGGTCTCCAGGCTCTCCCGGCTCCTCCGGCTCCTCGAAATCGCCCGGGAGCGAGTCGTCTCCGTCTTCGCCGTCGCCCGCGTCCCTCACCTCCTGCGGTTCCTGAGGTTCCTCCGGCTGTTCCGGCTGTCCGACCCGCTCGAGAGCGTCGGGCAGCCGGGCGGCCGGAAGGTTGTCCGCAGGAGTGGTGCTCGCGTCGAGCTCGCTCACTTCGTCTCCCCCGTGGACTGCTCCGGCGGCACCGGCTTGCGCGGTCTGCGGTCGAAGCACGCCAGCGTGCGGGCGAAGCGCTTGGCCCACTCCTCCGACGGGTCCGTGCAGCCCACCAGCTTCTCCAGCACCGACGGTGCGTACCGCCCGTGGTAGAACTGCCGCGTCCTCGTGCCCTTGCGGGCCTTCCAGTGCGGCTCGGCGACCGGGCAGGGGTCGTGGCCGTCGAGTTGGGCGCGCATCACCCAGGCCACGTGCTCGGCGAGGGCGTCCGGTGAGGACGGGGCTCCGACGCGGCTGTGGACCGCGCGGTCGACCGCCTGCCCGATGGCGCACTCGACCACGCGGCGGTGCGCGGACCAGTAGGGGCCGAGGGCGCGGCGCATGGCCTCACCGGGCAGGGGCGTGGTCCAGCTCAGCAGATGGGCCGCCACCGCCATCTCCGCCCAGAGCGTGATCCGCAGTTCGTCCTCTTCGTTCAGGCGCTGCGCGGTGCGCAGTTGCCGGAGCGTGCACGGTGCCGTGCCGCAGTCCGTGCCGCACGCCCGGCTCCGCGTCGCGATCATCGGCGCGGGAGAGGCCGGACGGATCGCCGCCGCGTCCTCGCGTGCCGTGCCGTCCTGCATGCGGACCAGGAGCGGATAGTCCATGCCGTCGGTGAACACGGCCGCCTCACCGGGCTTCAGCGTGACCAGGTACTCCGACTGGGCCTCGGTGATGTTCATGGTCGCACCGACGGCCTCGCGGTCGTCCTGCGCCGGCAGGCGGTGGACGACCTTGGCGGCGGTGTTCTTGATGACGTCCGGGACGAGCTTGCTGGGGATCTGGTCGGCGATGACCAGTCCCTCGCCGTAGGCCCGGATCTCGGCGAGCAGACCGGCGAACATCTCCACGGCGTGAGAACTCGCACCGCCCTCCTCCGACCTGCGCAGGAGCCTGTGGGCTTCCTCGAAGACGGTCAGGTGGCGCAGGGGGAAGGAGAGCCTCCGGGTCGTGCGCTGTTCCATCCTCAGGTACTCGATGAGCCGGATCAGGATCGTGCCCATCAGGAACGCCTTGTCCTTGTCGTCCCCGACGTCCTCGATCTCGAAGACCACATTGCGCTTGAGGAGTTCACCGAAGTCGATCGGGTGGCCTCCCTCCAGGAACCGCCCCGTGGTGCCGAGCCGGAGACTGGCGAGCCGGATCTTGATGAAGCCCTGGACGTTGTCGGTGATCTCCTTGCCGTAGCCGATCTCGGACACGATCTGGAGCGCCGTGTGCTCCAGGTCCTCCAGGGTCGGGTAGCGCGGCTCCGTCCCGGCGGCCTTCGGTTCGCCGAGGGTGAGGTCCCATCCCAGGTCCTCGTAGCACCGGGTCAGCGCGGCGCTCAGTACCTGCGGGAACGGCTCCTGCGGGTCGAAGGAGGCGAGGAAGAGCGCGCGGACCATGTCGAGGTGGGTCTGCAGGGGGAAGCGTTCGCCCCCCGCGAAGACCGAGGGTTCCAGCGGGTTCAGTCCGGCGGGGAGCGCGTCGCGGTCACCGGGCTTGATGACGATGACCTCGTCCTCGTCCCCCAGCCGCGCGGACATGAACCGGTACTCCGCCTTCGCCGGTTCGACGACCAGCCACGGCAGGCCCTCCCGCGTGGCCGCTTCGAGCAGGCCGCGGACCGTCTGCGACTTGCCTCCGCCCGTCGCGCCGCAGACGAAGGTGTGCCGGTTGAGCGTGGAACGGGGCAGGTCGAGATCGCCGACGGCGCTGCGGTTGCGGTCCAGGATCGACCCGAGGCGAATCGGCGCGGCGACCGGTCGCACACCCGGGGCGGCGGCCTGCGGGGCGGCGTGCTCCGGGGTGACGTCGAACTCAGGGCGAAGTGCGAACCGTACGCCGGGAATCTCCTGCGACGGGGTACGGGCCACGGCTGCCAGCAGTTCGGAACTCGCGTGGAAGGGGAAACCGGCCCCCTCCTGCAGCGTGGCGCCGATCAGGTTCGACAGATCGGACACGAGACCGGTCGGCTTCAGCGCGTACGGCAGCCCTTCGAGGTCCGAGGAGGCGCAGACCAGGGCGGCGACCCGGTGTGCGTCCTCCACGGTGGCGGCGCCGGCCAGGAGACGGATCCGCCACAGGCCGGTGGCCTCCGCCCGGGACAGTTCCTTGTGCCGGTGCTCAAGCCGGGCGAGTTCGAGGCCGTACTCGGGTGAGCTCTCGGCCTTGGACTTCACGCGCCGCTGCCGGTCCGCCGTCTCACCGACCATCTCGTCGAGCTCTTCCGCCGCGACCGGGTCGGCCACCACCAGCCAGGCGAAGGAGTCCTGCCATACGCCGAGGAGGCTGTCCTCGAGCGTGGGGCGGACGCGACTCGTCCCACGGTCCCGGGAATCGTCGTCGACCAGCAGCCCGTCCGCGACTCCGGATATGGCGGTCCAGTAAGGGAAACGGGCCATGGCCTCGCCGAAACTCCCGGGCGGCGTCCGCCGGGCCCGCGCACCTGCGGGGAGCCGCAGCAGGACGGTCTCCGGGTCGACGGCGTCGTCGCTGCCGACGAGGGACGAGCCGCCGAGGAGGACGTCGACGGAGCGGGCGGCCGAGGGACGGGACCAGCTGAGCAGGATGCGTCCCGGGGGCGGCGTGGCCGCGTCGGCCGCGGGACCGATGGTGTGGCACGCGGAGACGAGCGCGGCGAATCGCTGGGCGCGCAGTTCGTCCTCGCGCTCCGCGGGGCGGGAGGAGTCCTGCCTCGCGCGCGGCACTTCGGTCAGCCGGTACGTCGGCATGCCCAGGACGGAGTGAACGGCCTGGTTCTCGTGGGTGCTCCACATCAGAGGCGCTCCCGCCCGAGCTGCGGGAACGCGGCCGCGATCCGCTCGGTCATCTCCGGGAAGGACACGACCGAGGCACCGTCGCTGACATGGTCGTCTTCGTGTTCACGCAGGCCGGTCGGCACGACTCCCCCATCGATTCGATCTTGAGATCGATCCTAGTTGTTCTGTCTGACAGCCGTGGGGCCACCGCGGATGCGGCGGCCCCACGACGATGTGGCTACTGCTGCGGCGGCCAGCCCTGGCCTGGCCACTGCTGCTGGTGCTGCTGCGGCTGCGGCGCCTGGGGCGGCCAGGTGCCGGGCGGCTGCTGCGGGGCGCCGCCTTGGGGCCAGGGCCATGCCGGTTGCTGCTGCTGCCCGGTCGGCTGGGCACCGTAGACGCCGTACGCGCTGCCGTGGGGTTGACCGCCCGGCGCGGGCTGCGGCTCGTACACCGGGTGGGTGGGCGCCTGGGGCGGCGGGGCCGGTGCGGGTTGAGCCTGGGCAGCGGCGGGCTGCTGGGGTGCCCATGCCTGCGGCGGCAACGGCAGTTCGGCCAACGGCTGGTTGCTGAAGCGCTCCAGTTTCACGATGTTCGGGTTGCACACGGCCGCATGGGTCCTGACGGCTCCGTCCGGGCCGCGCTCGACGAAGACGAGGCTGAACTCCGCGAGCCCCTGCAACTGCGTCGGCTCCAGCACGTATTCGTACACGCGCTGCGTCGTCGTCCCGTCGCTCGTGTTGACGGTCGTGCCCTTCGTGTGCGCGGTCGACTCGTTGGTGCCGAACGTGTTGGTCACACTGCGGTTCTCCGACTCCGAGTAGTTGCCGCCCGAACTCGAACCACTGGTGGTGCTGGTCGGGAAGCCGAAGCCGTCGGAGTAGGTGCTGGAGGAGCTGGTGCCCCAGTTCCTGCCCCAGGAACGCGAGAAGCCGACCGAGGTCGCGGTGGAGGTGGAGGTCCCCGTCGTGTGGGTCACCGAGTCACTGACGCTCTCACCCTTGGTGTCCGTCAGCGAGTGCAGGATGAACTTGTAGTCGCGCCCGAGGAAGTCCGCCGCGACACCGGCTTCCTGGTGGTTGCCGAGGCGCATGAACGCCACGGCCCCGCCACCGATCATGTCGCGGGCGGTCTCCCGCAGATGAGCGTGCATGACGGTCAACTGCGCGCCGCGCCACTCGCAGACACGGGCCAGCTGCTCCAGGTGACGTCGCTGCACCTCGTGCTCGCCGAGGGCCACGACCACGGCCGGCGCCTGCTCCTCGACGAGAGTCGAGAGACGACGCGCCACGCTCAGGATGGCGAGATCGGTGAGGAGTTCGACGCTGGCGCTGCCCGTCGTCCGGTCGAGGCTGAAGCAGGTCAGGTAGCCGGGGCCGCGCCCCGCCCGCTCGGTGCCGAGTCCCGCCAGCGGCTGGACGAACGACTCCAGCCGCATCAGCCCCTCACGAATCTGGTCCTTGCTCTTGTCCGGGAGCAGGTCGTCCGAGATGCGGTTGCGCTCGGCGCGGGTCAGAGTGCCGCTGTCGTCGAGATCGCCGAGCAGCGCACGCAGCCCGGCAGCGATCCTGGCCGGCGTGACGTCTTCGCCCAGGGCCTCGCAGAGCCGGTTGAGGATCCGGCTGTCCATGCTGCGGCCTGCCCGTGTGGCCTCCGACGTGTCCCCGTAGACGGCTTCGACGAGCGCGTCGACCAGTTCGGTCGGCTGCAGGCCGTCGAGGATGCTGCTCTGCGGCTGCTGGCTGGGCAGCAACTGCACGTCGACGGGGGCGCCCATCTCCGCGGAGAGGATCGACAGTTCCCGGCAGATCTGGGACTGCGTCAGGTCCAGCACGATCAGCGGACGTTCGCGCAGCGTCGAGGCGCCGAAGACGGTGAGGAAGCCCTCCCGGCTGCGTCGCGTTCCGCCGAACACGTCCAGACGCGCGTTCCCGGTTCCGACCGGGAGGGCGCCCCAGATGTCGAGACCGCGGATGCGCTGGTCCTCGGTGTACTCGAACTGGGCCTTGGCATGCGTCCACGCGGCGGACTCGTGCTGGTAGCGCTGGGCCAGCTCGTGACGCGTGTGCTCCACCTTCTGGTCGGCCGTCGTCGCCGCGCCACCGGACTGTGTGTAGAGCAGGACGGCGCCTGCGGCGCTCACGGCCGCCAGCACCAGTCCGACGGTCCCGGCGAACAGTGCGACCACGAGGAAGAACGCGGTGAGGCCACCGCCGACCTTCAGGGCGTTCCCCTTCCGGTCCGCGGTGTTCAGGCGGGCGGCGCGCGCCCGGTTGAGCAGCGACTCGGGAACGTCGACGAGTGCGGGCGGCGGCTGGGTGAAGGCGTGACGGAAGGCCTCGGCGTCACGGTAGACCCAGCCGATCCGCTGTCCCGGGTCGAACAGCCGGGACAGCGGCTCCACTTCCGCGTGTTTTGCGTCGGGTTGAACGGTCATGACATGGACTCCTGGTCGGGCGCGTCGCTCAGCGGGCTGCGTCGGCGAACTTCTCCAGTTCGCGGATGCGCTGGTGCATCGGGGGGTGCGTGGCCATGAGGCGCTCCAGGAGCTTCTCCTCCGCCCTCTCGGCATCGGACGACTGCCAGCCGCTCAACACCGCGTGCAGCAGCGGGCCGTAGCCCAGTTCCGCGGCCGTGCGGTCGGCACGCAGTTCGGCCGCGCGGCCCGCCCAGGCGAGAAGGTACGGCGTGACGAACACGATCAGGACGGGCGGGAACGTCACCGCGACGGCGATCACCAGGGCCACGAAGACGAGACCGACGAGGCAACCGAGGAGCGGAACGACCTGGGCGACAACGGCGACGACGCGGAGCACCCAGCCCGCCAGGCGCCTGGCGACCCGGCCCGGAAGGGCGTACCACAGACCGAGCAGACCGGCCCAGGCATGGCCTCCGACATGGTGACCGAGCTCATGGGCCAGGACTGCCGTGAGCCTCTCCGGCGGGAGGTGGTGCAGCGACCAACGGGTCACGCCGACCATGTGACCGGCGGCGGCGGCAGCGTTGATCTCCTCCTTGTCCTCGATCCAGAGTTCGTACGCCGCCGGATTCTTGATGTTCGCCCTGGCCATCACTTCGTCCCACAGCGGCCGCAGCGCGGCGAGCTCGGCCCCGGTCGGCTCACGCCACCTGAGGACGGTTTTGGCGAACAGCCTCTCGGCCGGGCGGTAGAAGACGAGTGCGCCGGAGGCCAACCAGGCGATGATGAAGGCCACGTCGACACCCGCGGGCATCAACGCGGAGACCGCCCACACGACGAGCAGGCTGCCGAAGAAGTTCGGCAGCATCAGCAGCAGGGTCGTCAGAGCCGTCGCGTCGGCCCGTCGCTGGACCGGCTGGACGTGGACGTCAGGACCGGGCGCGTACGCGGGTGCCGGAGGACCCGCAGGGGCCTGAACAGGGGGGTATCCCTGCGTCGGGACCGGAACCGGAGCCTGCGACGGAGGCGCCTGCCCGGGGTACCCCTCGGCCAGGTACGGCTGCTGCGTGGGCGCGGGCGGAGGCGACTGCTGGTCGACGGGCTGCTGCGGTGCGAATCCCTGGGCGACCTGCCCGTACTGCGCGTAGGGCGCGCCCTGCTGGGGAGGGAAGCCGGGCTGCGGTTGTTGCGGCGCGTACCCGGGCTGGGGCGCGTAGCCGGGCTGAGGCTGCTGCGGCGGGTACCCGGCCTGCGGCTGCTGCGGCGCGTAGCCGGGCTGAGGCTGCTGCGGCGCGTAGCCGGGCTGAGGCTGAGACTGCGGCGGTGCTCCGTAAGTGGGCTGCGTTCCGTACCCGGGCTGCTGCGGCGCGTACGGAGGCTGAGGCTGCTGGGTCCCGTACTCAGGCGTCGGCTGCTGAGTTCCGTACCCGGGCTGAGGCTGCTGTGCTCCGTACCCCTGCTGAGGCTGCTGTGCCCCGTGCCCGGGCTGCGCTCCGTACCCCGGCTGAGGCTGCGCGCCGTACCCGGGCTGGGGAGGGTACCCCTGAGTCGGCTGGCCCTGCGCCGTGGGCGGCTGGGGCACCTGCTGGTGTGGTGGCGGACCGTATCCCCCTTCAGGCACGGGGGGTTGGGGCGATGCGGGTTGCTGCTGCTGCCCTTCGTTCGACGCGTACGGGTCCGTCGGGTGACTCACCAAGGTTCCCTTTCAAGGCCGCGACCGGACAGCGATGCTGCCTGGCCGCGAATGCGAGGGCCTCGGACAACTGCGTGGCGCGACCAGTGGCGACGGACATGACGAGTCCCGTCCCCATCCCCCGGTAATGACAGCAGTCGCACTGGCCTTTGAAGAAAGCGCCATGGTTACTCAATCGAACAGGGGTTGTCCACTTGCGTATTCGGCAGGGTGCGCTCAGCGGGTCGTCGTGTCCATGTTCGGCTTGCGGCCCCAGGCCGTGAGCATGCCGGCCGAGAGCGCGGCGCACTCCTCTGAGTCCAGATAGCGGATCGCCGCGTCGACCGCCGCGTCGTCGACGAGTCCGGTGGCGCGCATCGCGGCTCGACTGCGCTCCCATGTGTCGGCCCAGAAGCGGCTGATGGGGCTGCCCGGTTCGAGTGGCGGTACGTGGATCTCGGCGGCGACCGGTACGAGCCCGGCCTCGCGCAGCAGTCGCGGGTACGACGGCACCCAGGAGACGTCCGTGCCGATGGTGTCGCGCAGGCCCCGCCACATCGCGCGCATCACCTCGGTGTACGGCGAGTCGGGCGTACGGTCGCCGAGCAGGTCGACCGCGTCGCTGAGGACCAGTACGCCTCCGGGCTCGACGAGTTCGGCGAGGCGGCCGACGAGCCGCTCGTGCTCGGGGAGATGCATCAGGACGAAGCGGGCGTGGACGAGCCGGAAGCGGCCCGGGGCGAAGTCCGGTGCCGTGACGTCGGCTTCGCGCACGTCGAGCCCGGGCACGGGCCGCTCGCGGAGGAACCGCACGTCGCGGTCGACCGCGAGGACACTCGCCACTCCGGCCTCCTCGAGGAGCCTGCGGGAGACCGTGCCCGTCCCGGCGCCCACGTCGAGGCAGTGCCATCCGGGGCCGGCGCCCAGGGCACGGAGCCGGGCCATCGTGATGTCGTCGTACGCGAGCGCACCGAAGTCGATGCGCTCGCCCTCGCCCGCCTGCTCGGGACGGAACACCGCCTCGCCGTAGCGCCCGCTCCCCCGCGCGTCCCCACGCCCGGGGACGCTCACCTCGCCCGCCCCGGCAGGAGCGGAGGCATGGGGTCTTCGCACTGTGTCATGGCCGGATCTCTTCACACGGTGGGGCGCTACCGGCCGAGGCGCGCCGCGTCTGCGCCGATCGGCCCAAGGGGCGCCGCCCCGGGGCCCGGGAGTCGGGACTCGGCAGTCGGGAGTCGGCTGGATCTCGGGCGTACGGAGTGCGGAGCCGGGGCAGGTCGCGATCATGACAGACACCCCTGGCGCCGGACTCGGCCCCGCCGGCCTCGGTCCCACCACCCCCGGCCGGCCCGCCGTCGCCCCACCGTCCTCGTCCTCGTCCCCGCACCCGCCCCCGCGCCCACGCCCACGCCCGCTGCGCCAGTTGCTGGCGGCCTCCGTCGGCAACGCGGTGGAGTGGTACGACTGGTACGCGTACACCTTCCTCGCGGCCTACATCGCCACCCAGGTCTTCCCCCAGGGGTCCGGCAACTCCCTGGTACCGCTCCTCTCGACGTTCGCCGTCTTCGCCGTCGGCTTCTTCATGCGGCCCGTCGGGGGCCTCCTCATGGGCGCCGTGGCGGACCGGCACGGCCGGCGGACCGCGCTCACCGTCACCATCCTCCTCATGGGCGGCAGCAGCCTGCTGGTGGGCCTCACCCCGACGTACGCCGCCGTCGGCGTGCTCGCCCCCGTCGTGCTCGTGGTCGCCCGGCTGCTCCAAGGTCTCTCGGTGGGCGGGGAGTTCGCGGCCTCCACGACCTTCCTGGTCGAGTCCGCGGGGCCCAGGCGCCGCGGGCTCTTCTCGTCGTTCCAGTACGTCTCGACGTCCGCCGGACAGCTCGCCGCCTCCGGTACGGCCGCGCTGCTCGTCGCCGTGCTCGGGGACGACCGGATGAACGGCTGGGGCTGGCGCGTTCCCTTCCTCCTCGGGGCCGTGCTGAGCCTCGCCGGTTTCTGGATCCGCCGGGGCGCCGAGGAGACCCACGACGTAGCGCGCCAGGACGCGCCGCGCCCGGGCCTCTTCGAGGCGCTGCGACGCCACCCCCGCTCCTCGTTGCTGATCGGCGGCGTCACGGCCGGCGGAACCCTCGCGTACTACACGTGGACCTCCTACCTGCCGACGTACGCGGAGCTCAACACCGGCATCGACAAGGCGGACGCGCTGCTCGCCGGGACGCTGTCGCTGGCGTTCTTCGCCCTGCTGCAGCCGGTCGGCGGGCTGCTCTCCGACCGGTTCGGCCGCAAGCCGCTCCTTCTCTTCTTCGGTATCGGTTTCGCGCTGCTCGGCGTGCCGCTGCTGCGCGCGCTCGACGGCTCGTTCGGCTCGCTCCTGCTGGTGCAGTGCGCGGGGATGGTACTGCTGACCGGCTTCACCTCGATCTCGGCGGCCGTGAACGCCGAGCTGTTCCCCGCCCGTGTCCGCGCGGCCGGGATCGGCTTCCCGTACTCGCTGACGGTCGCCGTCTTCGGCGGAACCGCCCCGTACGTCGGCACGCTCTTCAAGGAGTTGGACCGGCCGGGACTGTTCCCCTGGTACGTCGCGATGCTGTGCCTGGTCTCCTCGGCGGTGTACCTGCGGCTCCCGGAGACCGCTCACAAGGAGCTGGACCGCTGAGGCGGCCGCACACACCGGGGAGCAGGGATCAGGCCGCGGGCCGCGCGTGGGTGCGACTTCCTGGCAGCCACATCGGTACGACCGCTGCCGCCGCCAGGAGGTCGGGCAGGGCGTTGCACGCGACCCACCACGCAGGCCCCACGCCGCCCATGCCGTCCATGCTGAAGTCACTGAGCCGGAACAGCAGAAGCCCCGCGCCGACAGCGGTCAGCACCATCCGGGCCCAGCCGCGTCCGGCCCGCATCCACAGCGCGACGGCCACCCAGGCGGCCAGCAGGAGGGCCAGCACACCGGCCGAGACGACGAGCCGCGCCACCGCCTCCTCGCGCCCCGCGAACGCGGTCAACTCGTCAAGGCTGGTGGGCGCGACGACGAAGGCGCCCAGGACCCAGACGGCGACTTCCGCCGCCACGGCGGCGAGCGTGACCGCCCACGCGAGGCGAAGCCCTCCCGGGCGCCTGCCCTTGCCGCCTGCCATGCCTCTGCTCGTGAAATCGCTCGTCATCGGGGCCTCCTTCGGGCTCGTTCTACGAGAGGGAGAACACGCCGCCAAGGTTCCGGGTGGGTGACGGTTCGGGGCGGTCCACGCACCCGCTCTCCGTGGTGGATTCCGTGGTGAGCACGGAGGCGGCCCGTACCCCCGCCGGGCGAAGCTGTGACCACAACGAACGGGCCGCCGGCCCACGACGACGGGAGTGGTCATGACCAGCACGACGAACCGGACGAGCAAGAGCTACGAGGGTTTCACCGCCGAGGAGCGCGCCGCGATGAAGGACCACGCGGAGGAGCTGCGGGCGGCGGCGCGGCCGGGCTCGCGCGCCGGCAAGGCGGCGGAGGCGGAGCGGGCCGTACTCGCGAAGATCGCCGAGATGCAGGAGTCGGACCGGACGATGGCCGAGCGCCTGCACGCCGTCATCACCGCCGCCGCCCCCGCCCTCGCGCCGAAGCTCTGGTACGGCATGCCCGCCTACGCGCTGGACGGCAAGGTCCTCTGCTTCTTCCAGAGCGCGGAGAAGTTCAAGGCGCGCTACGCCACGCTCGGCTTCAGCGACCTGGCTCGGCTGGACTCCGGCCCCATGTGGTCCGCCGGCTTCGCCGTGACGGAGGTGACGCCCGAGGTGGAGGCGCGCGTCGGCGAGCTGGTGCGGCAGGCCGTGCGCTGACGGCCCGACCCGCCCAGCGCCGGTCCCCACGGCTCGTAGCGAAACGCCGGACGCCCGTGACGCGCGGGACGTCCGGGGCGGTCGGGACGCCCGGGGCCGCCCGGGACCTCCGCGGCATCCGGGGCGTCCGGGCCTCCAGGCCTCCGGGCCTCCGGGCCTCCGGGCCTCCGGGCCTCCGGGCCTCCGGGACCAGCGTGGCGTCCCGGAAGTCCCGAGCGCCCCGACCGTCCGGTGCCCCCGAGCGCCCCGAGCGCCCAACTCTGCACCCGCACGGATGAGCGCCGCCGGACACCGGCTCCGCCTGCGTCGCGGGGCCGGTCGTTCGTCGGACAGTGGGTTGATCATGCGTCAACCAATCCGAGGAGCACACTGGATGGGCAGTCACCTCGTCCTTCGATGCCGTAGGACGCTCGCCGTCGTGGCACTGGCCGCGACGACCGCGCTGGCGCTCCCCGCCGCCCCGACCCCCGCCACCCCCCGGACCCCCGCCACCCCGGCTCCGGCCCCGGCCCCGGCCCCGGCCTTCGAAACCACCCCCGCTCGCACCCCCACCCGCGCCGCAGCCTTCGACACCGCGCCCGCGCGCGCCGCCCTGGAGCGTCTGCTGCCCTCCCGGGCAGCGCAGTTCACGCTCGTCCCGGTCCCCCGGACGCCCGGCTCGGAGGAGGACTCCTTCGCCGTCTCCGGACGGGCCGGGGCCATCGTCGTACGGGGTACGTCACCGGCCACGCTGCTCACCGGCGCCGGCTGGTACCTGGAGCATGTCGCCGGGGTGGACATCGGCTGGCCCGGGGAAAGCATCGGCCGCCTTCCCGCCACGCTCCCGGCGGTCGAGGGCGAGGTCGCGCGCTCGGCGAGCGTGCCTCATCGCTACGCCCTGAACGACACCGACGAGGGCTACTCCGGCGCGTACCGGGACTTCGCCTCCTACCAGCGCGACATCGACCTGCTGGCACTGCACGGGGTGAACGAGGTCTTCGTCCCGACGGGCGCCGAGTACACCTACTACGAGACCTTCCGGCAATTCGGTTACGACGCTGCCGAGTTGCGCGCCTGGATCCCGGCCCCGGCCCACCAGGGCTGGTGGCTGCTGCAGAACCTGTCCGGCTTCGCGGGCCCCGTCTCCCCTCAACTGATCGACGGCCGCGCCGAACTGGGTCGCAGGATCGCCGACCGGCTGCGCGCCCTGGGCATGACCCCCGTCCTACCGGGCTTCTTCGGCACGGTGCCGCCCGGCTTCGCCGACCGCAACCCGGGCGCGGTCACGGTGCCGCAGGGTTCGTGGGTGGGGTTCGCGCGGCCGGACTGGCTCGATCCGACGGGGCCGGTCTTCGACCGGGTGGCCGCCACCTACTACCGCGTGCAGCAGGAGCGGTTCGGCGCCACGGACATGTTCAAGATGGACCTGCTGCACGAGGGCGGCAGCGCGGGTGCCGTCGACGTCCCGAGCGCGGCCGGCGCCGTCCAGCAGGCCTTGGAAAGGGCCCATCCAGGCGCCACCTGGGTCATGCTCGGCTGGCAGAACAATCCGTCGGCGGCCCTCCTCGACGGAGTGGACCGCAGCCGTGTCCTCGTCGTCGACGGCCTCTCGGACCGGTACGACAACCTGGACCGTGAAGCCCGCTGGGGCGGTACGCCGTACGCCTTCGGGACCATCCCCAACTTCGGCGGTCACAGCAGCCTCGGCGCCAACACCGGCGCGTGGGTGAGCCGGTTCCACGCGTGGCTGGCGAAGCCCGGCAGCACGCTGCGCGGCATCGCGTACCTGCCCGAGGCGACCGGCGTCAGCCCGGCGGCCTTCGACCTGTTCACCGAACTCGCGTGGCGCTCCGAGCCGATCGACCAGGCGGCCTGGTTCGCCGCGTACGCGGCCCGCCGCTACGGAGGCGAGGACCCGCACGCGTCCGCCGCGTGGGAGCAGTTGCGCCGCGGCCCGTACAGCATGCCCTCCGGCAGCTGGAGCGAGCCGCAGGACAGCCTGTTCGCCGCCCGTCCGAGCCTGACGGCGGTCCGCGCCGCGCGCTGGAGCCCGTCCACGATGCGCTACGACGCCGCGACCGTGGAACGCGCGCTGGCCGAGCTGCTCCGGGTCGCTCCGGCCCTGCGGACCACGGACGCGTACCGCTACGACCTGGTCGACGTGGCCCGCCAGGCGCTCACCAATCGCAGCCGCGTCCTCCTCCCCCGGATCAGAACCGCGTACGAGGCCAAGGAGCTCGCGGCCTTCCGGGCGCTGGTGGGCGAGTGGAACGCGGACGTGGAGCTGCTCGGCCGGCTGGTCGGATCGGACCGGCGCTTCCTGCTCGGGCCGTGGCTCGCCGACGCCCGCTCGTGGGGCGCGGACGCCGCCGAGCGCGACCGGCTCGAATACGACGCCCGGTCGATCCTGACGACCTGGGGCGACCGCGTGCCGAGCGAGGGCGGGCTGCGCGACTACGCCAACCGCGAGTGGTCGGGTCTTGTCCAGGACCTGTACGGGCCGCGCTGGCGGACGTACTTCGCGGGTCTCGACCGTGCGCTGGTCGACGGCACGGCTCCGGCCGCGGTCGACTGGTTCGCGGTGGACGACGCCTGGGCGCGCGGTCACACGCCGTACCCGACGCGGCCGACCGGTGATCCGGTCGCTCTCGCGGGCGAGGTCCTCGTGGCGTTGCGCTCCGGCTCTTCGGCCGTTTGAACATTTCCGAGCCCCGGCTCGTACAGACTCCACAAGGAGATCGAAACGGATCAGGATCAGGACGCAAGGGGAGTGCGATGAGTGGTGTGGCGCGTCGGACGGTCGTCGCGGCGGCGGGTGGGGCGGGCCTGGTGGCCGCGCTCACCGCCTGCGGAGGCGGCGGCACGGACGACAAGGGCAGCGGCGCCGGGACGGGCGCGCCGCAGGAGGCCGGGGCCGCGCTCGCGAAGACGGCGGACATCCCGGTGGGCGGCGGCAAGGTCCTCGACGGTCAGGGCGTGGTGATCACGCAGCCGAAGGCGGGCGAGTTCAAGGCCTTCTCCTCCAAGTGCACCCATCAGGGGTGCGCGGTCAGCGGTGTCGCCGACGGCGTGATCACCTGCCCCTGCCATCAGAGCATGTTCGACGCGTCGGACGGCAGCGTGAAGGGCGGCCCCGCCACCGCGCCGCTGCCGCCGACCCCGATCAAGGTGGAGGGCGACTCGATCACGCTCGCCTAGCGCGCCGCGGGCTCTTCCAGCAGCGCAGCACGTCCTCGGTGGTCGTGACGGTGGAGACGAGGGCGAGCGTGTGACGGATCATCGCGGGGGTGTAGTCGGCCGGCACCCCCGCGATGGCGTCCCCGGGCACGACGACGGTGTATCCGAGGTTGACCGCGTCGAAGACGGCGTTGGGGATCGCCACGTTCGCCGAGACACCGGTGACGACGAGCGTGCGACAGCCGAGGTTGCGCAGCAGTGGGTCGACGTCGGTCCCGGCGAGCGGCGAGAGCCCATGCAACCTCCGTACGACCAGGTCCTGTTCGGTGACCTCGATGGGTTCGGCGATCCGCACCGCCGTGCTGCCGCTGTGCTGTTGCACGGGCAGCCGGGCGGCGGCCCGGAACAGCCGGGCATTGCTGTTGGCGCCGCGTCCGTCAGGTCTGCGCTCGGCCACGGCGTGCAGGACCTGCACGTCGGCCTCGTGCGCGGCGGCGACCAGTCGGGCGACGTTGGCCAGCGCGCCCGACGAGCGGGCGGCGACGGCCAGTTCGGGCAGGGCGCTGTCGCGCCCGACGACCCCTTGCTGACACTCGACGGTGAGCAGCACCGTTCCGGCCGGTTCGAGCTGCTCCTGCAGCTGCGCCCACTGCTTGGCGGTGGACGCCGAACCCTTCGTGGCATCGGCCATGATCGTCTCCCCTGTCCGTTGGCCCGAGTCCCCCGGCGCCGTGCCTGCTCGGCGCCGCGCCTGGCGCGCGGCTTCTGGCGCACTCCGGGCGGGGGAGGCTAGCCACCCTTGCCCCAGGAGGGAAGAGCGCCCATGATTTCTGACACTCCATCAGAATGACGCGAAGGGACGGACGATGACCGTCACACAACGCCGTGGCCGCCGGATCATGATGACTCCGGAGGAGCTGGACGACTTCCTCACCGAACAGCGCACCTGCCGGGTGGCGACCGTCTCCGCGGACGGTCGGCCTCATGTCGGCGCCCTCTGGTTCGCCTGGGACGGGACCTCGCTCTGGCTCTACTCGATCACCAGGAGCCGCCGCTGGGCGGAGCTGCGCGCCGACCCGCGCATCGCGGTGGTCGTCGACGACGGCGAGGAGTACGGAGAATTGCGGGGCGCCGAGCTGTCGGGAACGGCCGTCTTCGTCGGCGAAGCCCCGCGCACGGGTGAGCCGTGCCCCGAACTCGATGTTGCGGAACGGCTGTTCGCCGCGAAGAACTTCGGCCTCGACACGATGCCGCACGACGGCCGGCACGCGTGGCTCAAGCTGACCCCGGACGCCGTCGCCTCCTGGGACTTCCGCAAACTTGCGACCCTGTAGCCACCCCGCCCGCGACCACCCGGCCCCCACCCCGCCCGCGACCACCCGGCCGCACCCGCCCGCGACCACCCGGCCGCACCCGCCCGCACCTCAGAGGCTCAGCGGACCCCCGACGCCCCGCAGCGCCTCGACCGCCGCCCGGATGGACGGCCGCCGGTCGGCGTCGCTGCGCCAGGTCGCGTAGATGTGCCGCTTCACCTTCTGCCGCACCGGCACGAACGCGATGCCCTCCGGCGTCGGCCCGCGACCGAGGCGCGGGGTGACGCACACCCCGAGGCCTGCGGCGATCAGCGCGAGCTGGGTGTGGTGCTCGCCCGCGAGATGGGCGATGCGCGGTTCCATGCCCTGCGACCGCAGCGTGAACATGAGCCAGTCGTGGCAGAATTCGCCCTCGGGCCAGGAGACCCAGTCGTCGTCACCGAAGTCGGTCAGGTCCACCTCGTCCCGGCCGGCCATCGGGTGCCCGGCCGGCACCGCGACGTCCGCCGCGTCGTCCAGGAGGTGGGCGCGCTCGAGCCCGCCCGGCACCGGGGCGCGCTTGTTGCTCCAGTCCAGGACGATGGCGAGGTCGGCGTCGCCCCGCAGCACCTCCCGGATGCCCTGCTCCGGCTCCAGCTCGGTGGTCTTCACCCGGAGATCGGGGTGGGCCGTGCGCAGCGCGGCGAGGGCGCCGGGCAGGAGACCGCGCGCGGCCGTCGGAAAGGCGGCGATCCGGACCTCGCCGACGACCTGTCCGCGCTGGGCCTCGATGTCCGCCTGGGCGAGCTCCACCTGCGACAGGATGCGCGCCGCGTGTTCGGCGAGCAGCAGGCCGGCGTCGGTGAGCCGGACGCCCCGGCCGTTCTTGGCCAGCAGCTGCTGGCCGATCTCCCGCTCCAGCTTGGACAGCTGCTGCGACACGGCCGAGGTGGTGACGTGCAGGCCGTCGGCCGCACCGCTGACCGAGCCGTGCCGTGCGACGGCGTCCAGGGTCCGCAAGCGCTCCAGGTTCAACATGTAAGCAATACTAAGGGGAGAGCTTCACTTAATCTCGCTTGTTCTACGAGGTTGAAGCCTCCACTCTGAGGACATGAGCTCCGCGACCTCTCCGCCCCCTCCCTCCGCCCACCGCGCCCGCCTGCTGGACTGGCGGGTCCGCTTCGGCGTGCTGGCTCTGATCTGGGGCTTCAGCTTCGTCTTCATCAAGGTCGGCACGGAGGGGTTCGCGCCGTTCCAGGTGACCTTCGGCCGCCTGCTGTTCGGTACGGCGGTGCTGGCCGTCGCGATGCTGGTCAAGAGGGAGCGGCTGCCGCGCGGCCGCCGCACCTGGCTCCACCTGACGGTGGCCGCGTTCCTGCTCAACGCGCTGCCGTTCTCGCTCTTCTCGTACGCCGAACTGACCATCCCCTCGACGCTCGCGGGGATCTGCAACGCCACGACACCCCTGTGGGGCATGGTCCTCTCGCTGGTGGCCCTCTCCGAGGACCGCCCGACACGGGTGCGGGCGGCGGGGCTCGGCATCGGCTTCATCGGGGTCCTCACCGTGCTCGGCGCCTGGCAGGGCTTCTCCGGTCTGGACGTCACGGGCACGGCGATGGCCCTGCTCGCCTCCTTCAGCTACGCGGTCGGCTGGATCTACGTCCGCCGCACGCTGGCCGGCACGGGCGCGTCGAACCTCTCGCTCGCCGGCTCGCAGGTGGGGCTCGCGACGCTCCAACTGGCGGTGGTGACCCCCCTGTTCACCTCGCTCCCGACGTCGGTCGAGGTCGTTCCGCTGCTCGCCGTGATCGCCCTGGGCGCGCTCGGCACGGGGTACGCGATGCTGCTCCAGTACGGGGTCGTCGCCGAGGTCGGACCGACGACGGCGTCGATGGTCACGTACTTCATCCCGGTCATCGCCACGGCGGCGGGCGTGGCCCTCCTGGACGAGCGACTCGCCTGGAACACCCCGGTCGGCGCGGCGATCGTCCTCGCGGGCGCGGCCCTGACGCAACGCCGCGCCCCGGCGAGGCACCCGAAGTCCACGGCGCACCCGATCACGCGGGGAACCACACCCCCGGCGCACCCCCTCACGCAAGGTGCCGCCCCCACGGCGCCCGCCCCCGCACCGAGCCCCACATCGACACCTCCGGCACAGGACCCGGCGCGGAACCCGGCGCAGGACCCGGCGCAGGACCGCCACCCCGCCGGCCGCCCGTAGCGGACCGGCACGTCCGCCACAGCCGTAGCTCCTGTACGGAAGCCGCAACCTCGGCTCTTCCGGGGAAGACTCACCCACGACTCCTCCACGGCGGCCTCAGCCGTAGCTCCGCGCCGGCGCCGGTCCCGCCGCGAGGGCGACCGCGTCGGCCAGGGGCTCGATGTCCGCCGCGCGCAGTCCGGAGACGGTGACCCGGACGGCCGGCCCGGCGCCGAGGCGGAAGCGGGCGCCCGGGGCCACCGCCCATCCGGCGGCGAGGAGCCGGGTCACCGCTCCCGTCTCGTCGGCGACCGGGACCCACACGTTCATCCCGCTCCGCCCGTGCGCCTCGACCCCGCGCCGCTCCAGGGCCCGCACGAGCCGGTCGCGCCGCTCCGCGTAGGCGCCCGCGACGGCGGCCGGATCCACCGCCCCCGTGGCCCACAGGTGCGCGACGGCCCGCTGCAGGAGCCGGCTGACCCAGCCGGGACCGAGCCGTTGCCGCCCGAGCACCCGGTCGACGGTCTCGGCGTCGCCGGTCAGGCACGCGACGCGCAGGTCGGGCCCGTACGCCTTGGCCACGGACCGCACGAAGGCCCAGTGACGGGTCACCCCGGCCAGGGGAGACAGCGGCAGGTCGACGATGCCGTGCCCGTGGTCGTCCTCGACGAGCAGGACGTCCGGGTGGTCCGCGAGCACGCGGCGCAGCGCCTCGGCGCGCTCGGGGCCCACGGCCGCGCCGGTCGGGTTCTGCGCGCGGTCGGTGACGATCACCGCTCGCGCCCCGTCCCGCAGCGCCCCCGCCAGGGCCGCCGGCTGCGGCCCCTCGTCGTCGACCGGGATCGGCACGGGCCGTAGCCCGAGCGCCGGGACGAGGTCGAGGAGACTCCCCCAGCCCGGGTCCTCGACGGCGACGGCGTCGCCGGGCCTGAGATGGACCGCGAGGACCCGCTCGATCGCGTCGAGGGCCCCCGAGGTGACGGCGATCGGCCCGTCGGGGACGCCGTCCGCGTCGAGCGCGGCGCGCGCGAGCCGGGCGAAGTCCGCGTCCACGGGAGCCTCCCCGTACAGCCCGGGCCGTTCCGCCTCGCGGCGCGCGGCCTCGGCGAGCGCCACCCCGAGCGGGGGCAGCAGCTCCGGGTCGGGGTTGCCCCGGCTGACGTCTCGTACGCCCGGCGGCGCCTCGACCCGGATCGACCCGCGGGCCGTCGTCGCGGGCGTGGCCCGCACCCGGCTGCCGCGCCGGCCGTCCGTCTCGATGACCCCGCGCTCGCGCAGGGTCCGGTAGGCGGCGGCGACCGTGTTCGGGTTCACCCCGAGCACGCCGGCCAACTCCCGCATGGGCGGCAGTAGTTGTCCCGGCTCCAGTGCGCCGCCCGCGACCCCGCGCTCGACGCTCGCGGCGATCTCCGATGCGCGACGACCTTCGATCCGATACTCTCCTAGCACAAACCCGATTATGCACTAGTGCAATGGAGAACGCAATGACGACGGACACCTACGAGCCGACCGCGCGGACCGTCCCGACCCGGTCCCGCAAACGCGCGTCGTACGACCGGGCGCTGGTCCACTCGATACTCGACGAGACGTACGTCTGCCACCTCGGCTTCGTCCGCGACGGCGCGCCCGTCGTGCTGCCGACGCTCTACGGCAGGATCGGCGACCGCCTCTACGTGCACGGCTCCACCGGATCGCGCCCGCTGCGCATGGCGGGTGCCGGCGAGGGGGCCCCCGGGCTGCCGGTCTGTCTGACGGTGACCCACGTCGACGGCCTGGTCCTGGCCAAGTCGGCGTTCCACCACTCGATCAACTACCGCTCTGTCGTGGTCCACGGCATCGCGCACCAGGTCACCGAGCCCGAGGAGCTGCGCACCGCCCTCGACGCCCTGGTCGACCACGTCGTCCCCGGACGCGCCGACGACTCCCGGCGGGCCAACGCCAAGGAGCTGGCCGCGACGGCCGTCCTGCGTCTGGAACTCGACGAGGTCTCCGCCAAGGTCCGCACGGGCGGCCCGAACGACGAGCCGGAGGACGCGACGCTTCCCCACTGGTCCGGTGTGGTGCCGGTGGCCAGGGCCTACGGCACGCCCGTTCCCGCGGACGACCTCGACCCGTCCGTCGACCTGCCGGCCTACCTCGCCCCGACCGCCACCCGCTGAGGACGCGCCATGCTGATCCACCCCTGGGACGCCGTCCACGACTCCGACGAGTGGCGCGCGTGGTTGTCCCGGCACGACTTCGGCCAGCTCGCCGTCAACGGCCTGTCCGGCGAGCCGCCGTGGGTACAGCCGCTGCACTTCCGGTACGACTCCGAGCCCGGCCCCCACGGGCGGGTGCTGACCCATCTCGCCCGCCCCAACCCGCTGTGGCAGGCGATCGAGGAGAACCCGACGGTCGTCCTCAGCGTGGTCGACGACTACGCCTTCGTGCCGGGCCCATGGGCGGCGCCCGTGGGGGCCCCGCCCGAGCACGGCACCCCCACGTCCTTCTACGCGGCCGTCCAGCTGCGCTGCACGGCCCACGTGGTCGACGACCCCGCGGAGAAGGCGGCGCTCCTCAACCACCAGGTCGCCCACTTCCAGCCGGAGGGCGGCACCGCCCGGGTCGCGCCGGGCGAGGCCCCGTTCGGCCGCCTTCTGGCGGGGCTGCGGGGCCTGCGCCTCGACGTGACCGACGTCCGCGCGAAGTTCAAGTACGCGCACCACAAGCCGGAGCCGGTACAGGACGCGATCGTGGCGGGCCTGACGGCCAGGGCGGCCCGGGGCGACGCCGAGGCGGCGGCCCACCAGCGACGCCGCCGCCCCACCGACTCGGCCTAGGTCGGCCCACGGCGTGTCCGGAACGTACGGCGGTCCGCCGGCAGAGCCTCGCGAGCCGGGCCGGACTTTCCGGACACGGCCCAGGGGGAGCCCTACGCCGCCCGCCGCCGCACCGCCGCCGACCGCGCTTCGGCGAGCGCGAGTCCCGTCACCGCCGTGAGCAGCACCAGCGTGCCCGCGACGGTGGCGGCGGCCAGCTCCTCGCCGAGGACCGCCACCGCGATGACCGCCGCGCTCACCGGTTCCAGGAGCATGATCACCGACACCGTGGCCGCCCTGACCACCGCGGCTCCGGCGAAGTACAGGGCGTACGCGAGGGCCGTCGGGACCGCCGCCACGTACACGAGGAGCGCGAGCACCTCCAGCGGCTGACCCGTCCGGGGCAGCAGCCCGCCCGGGGACTCCAGGAGCGCCATCGGCAGCAGCCCGGCCGCGCCGATCGCGAAGGCCCAGGTGGTCGTCGACAGGGCGTCGGAGCCGCCCCCGTCCCGGCCGAGCCACCGCGTGAGCAGGGTGATCGCCGCGTACCCGGCGGCCGAGAGCACCGCGAGGCCCACCCCGACCGGCCTGACCTCGCCGCCCTCGCCGCCGAGGACGAGCACGCCGAGTCCGAGGAGCGCGCCGGCCACGGCCGCCGTTCCCCCGCGGCCGAGCCGTTCGCCCATGCCGAGCCGGGCACCGAGCGCGATCAGGACGGGGCCGGCGCCGAGGGTGACGACGGTGCCGACGGCGAGCCCGGTGGCCTCGACGGCGGCGAAGTAGGCGCTCTGGAAGACGGTGAGACCGATCCCCGTGCCGAGGATCCGGATCAGCCGCCTCCGACGGGGCTCCGCGCCCCCGACGACTTCCCTGCGCGGCCGCAGGGCGAGCGCCCCGAGCAGCAGGAGGAGGCCGCCGGCGCACCGCCAGAAGGAGAGGGCGAGCGGCCCCATGTCGCTGACCCGGAAGATCAGCGAGGCCGCGGCGCCCGCGGTGCCCCAGGCGATACCGGCGACGATCAGATAGAGCAGGCTCCGCCCGACGGCCGGCATGGCCACGGCGGACGAGGACAGCGAGGAATGAGACACGTGCTTCTCCGTACGAAGACAGGGTGAGGGGGTCGCTCAACTCCGCACGCGGGCAGCGACGAACCGCTCGGCGACTGGCCGAGCCCGGTCTTCGTCAGGGAGAACGCCGCCCGCGCCTAGGCGGCGGGAGGCGGAAGCACGGTCGAATGCATGATCGTCACCTTAGGCGCCGGTCCGCGCGGCGGACAACTCGGATTCGTCACGGGTGTTCTTCGCCGAGCCGGCCACGGGCTCCGCGGACGCCGCCTTGGGCGTCGACGACTGGGCGATGAACGCGCCGACGAGGACCACCGCGCCGCCGATGATCTGCGGCGCCTCCAGGTGTTCGCCGAGCAGCACCCAGGCCAGGACCGTCGCGATCACGGCCTCCAGGCAGGCGACGACACCGGCGACCTGCGGCGAGAGGCGGCGGACCGAGACGACGCCGGTGACATAGGCGAGGACGGTGGCGATCAGCACGATCCAGCCGAGGAGCAGCCAGGCGGGCACGCCGTTCCCGTCCATGTCCGCCCGACCGGCGAGGACCGACCACTCCATGCCCCACGGGCGGGCGACGACGGTCAGCACGAGGGCGCCGAAGAGCAGCCCGTAGGCGATGACTCCCAGCGGGTCGACCGGGTCGGACTCGTCGCCGCCCTGGTCGGAGAGGACGAAGTAGCCGACCTGGCAGCAGGCGGCGCCGAGCGCGAGGAGAAGTCCGATCAGGTCGAAGCTGAGCCCGGACCAGATCTGGACGACACAGGCGAGGCCGCCGACGGCGAGGACGACGCCGAGCGCGGCGGCGCGTGTGACGGGCCGGCGCTGGACGAAGCGGACCCAGCCGAGGACCAGGGCGGGGGCGAGGTACTCGATGAGCAGCGCGACGCCGACGGGGATCCGGGAGATCGAGGCGAAGTAGAAGGCCTGGACACCGGCGACGGCGAGGAGACCGAAACCGGCGAGCAGGGCGGGCTTGCGTCGCAGGAGATCGCGGTGGCGCCAGGCCACCGGCAGCATGACGAGGGCGGCACCGGCGACCCGGAGCCACACCACATGGAGCGGGTCGAGCCCCGCTTCGATGAGCGGCTTCGCCGCCACACCTGAACCGCCGAATGCGAAGGCCGATACCAGGGCGAGTCCCAGGCCGGCGCTTCTCCCCTGAGACGCGTGCATCCGGCCATCATGACAGGACTACGTCAGGAGCGTCACCCCCGTCACACCTGTTGAGACAGCTCCCCGATCCGGTCCGTGAGAACACGCGGATCGACCCCGGCTCGGCGCAGCACCTCGACCGCCCTGCTCTCCGGGTCGGCGGCGATGACGGCCAGCAGATCGAGGCCCCGGGCCCGCGGGTCCCCGCGCAGCGCCGCCCGCTCCCAGGCGCCGTCCATGGCGGCGGCCGCCGTGGGCGACCACCCGGCGGCCGTCGCCTCGGCCGCCACCGTGTCCCGTACGACCTCCAGGGCGCCGGAATCCTCGACGGAGGCCCGCCACCGCAGGCCGTAGCCGATGGAGCGCTGGACGAGATAGCCGAGCAGGCGCGCGAGCTGCGGCGGGCCTCCCGCGAAGGCCGCGCCGACCTCGGGGTCGGATTCGATCAGGGAGTGCAGCAGATGGGCGGTGTCGATCTGCCGGTCACCGTCGCGCAGGGCCCGGCGGCGCGCGCCGGCCACGACCGTCGCGAGTTCGGCGGTGAGCCGGCCGAGCTGGATCTCGGGGCGGCGGGACGCGGGCTGCTGCGGTACGCGGGGGACAGGAAGGTGCACCCTCCCACCTCATCAGCCCCGGGGCTCCGGAGCATCCCCGCCGAGAAGCATGTGCGCATCCCACCACAGTTGGGCACAGGCGACCGGTTCCTCCTCCTTACGGAGGAGATTGCGACCGATCGCGACCGAGGGGCGCGCGCCGCCTTGCTTTGCGCCCCGAATGCAACCATGAGGCCCTCCCGTTTCGTCTCCTGGATATGTTCTGGATGGTCGCTCTGCTCGCGCTCGACGGGCGGCAGTACGTCTACCGCGTGTACGCGCCGCGGGACGCGCTGCCCGCCGATCTCTTCTGGGCCGCGTTCCACTGCCATGACGAGAGCGGCGGCCCGCGCGCCTCCGACTGGTTCGACGCGGCGCAGATCTGGTGGATCGGTGACGTCGAAGAACTGACGGTTCATCAGTATTGAATGTTCGCGGCCCCCCGGCTACGTTCCGCGACACCAGAGTCGGACGGAACCCGCGAAGGGGTGGTCGTATGGCCGAAGTCAGCGCCGAGGCACGGATCGATGCGCCGGCCGAGAAGGTCTGGGCGCAGCTGACGGACTTCTCCTCGTACGGCGAGTGGAACGCCACCCACACCAACTTCCCCCACGGCGGCCCCGCTTCCCTGGAGGCGGGCGCCACCTTCGCGGAGAACATGAAGCTGATGGGCTTCCCCGCCGAGGTGACCTGGACGGTGGAGGAACTGGAGACCGCACGGGTCCTGGCCATCCGCGGCAAGGGCCCGATGGGGGTGATCGTGGCGACCCGCTACTCCCTGGCGGCGGACGGGGACGCCACGACGGTACGGATCGACGGCGAGTTCACGGGCGCAGCGGTGTCGCTGATGGCGGGCAAGTTGAAGGACTCGGCGACAGCGGCCCTGAACGAGTCCCTGCGGAAACTGACCGGCCTGGTGGCCTGAGCACCACGCGCACAAGCAACCCACGCGCGCGAAGCACCCCACGCGCGCACGAGGGGCCCGCCCGGCGCGACACCCGCCGGGACCACCCCCACTCGCAG